>JAQCNG010000026.1 GCA_028275145.1 Halovenus sp.
CGGGCAAAGGCCAGCACACCCAGCGAGACGCCGGCGACCAGCGCCACGACCAGCCCCGAGAGCGGGTCCCCGACGAGTTCGATGCCGACCGCGAACCCCTCCGTGGACTCGCCGGAGGACAGTTCCTGGCTCTTCCGGCCGAACGTCTCTCCGCCGAGGACGTGGACGACCCGGCCTCCCTCGATTGCGAGGTCGTACGCGACGCGGGCGGCGAGCCCCGCCTCCACGGCGAGCACGGCCACGGCGACGGCCCAGCCGACTTGGTCCCGGAGGAGTCCCAGCGCGAGCGGCAGTGTCGCACCCAGCACCGGCACGACGATGAGCAAGGCGAGCGCGAGTTCGACCACCTCACTCATCGGTGCGCACCTCCCGGAGCGTCTTCTCGTCGAGCGTGCCGTAGGCGTCGTAGATGCGGATGACCAGCGCCAGCGCGACGGCCGTCAGCGCCACGCCCACGACGATTGCGGTCAACACCAGCACCTGTGGCAGTGGGCTCGCGAACGCGGCACCCGCGTCTGCCTCCTTCGGGATGACCGGCGAACTCCCGCCGTCGACGAATGCGGTCGTCACGAAAAACAGGAACAGCCCCGTCTGGAAGATGTTCAGCCCGATTATCTTCTTCACGAGGTTGGAACTGGCTACGACCATGTACAGCCCCACCACCAGCAACAGTGCGAACAGGACGTACGTGTAGCGGTTCGCCAGCGTCTCGAGCATCACCGGTCACCCCCTGTTCCTGTGGTGGTGTCCTCCGCCGGCATCCCGGCACCGTCTGTCGGTGCTTCGGTCCCGGTCGACGCTGTCGGGGACCCCTCGTCACCGGTCCGGGACCGGGTCGCCCGGTTGTGGTCGGCGGCCCCACCGTCGGTGCGTGGCTCTGTGGCGTCGCCGTCGCGGAACATACCGGCCGCGAGGACGAAAAACAGGCCGACGAGGACACCCGCGACGATGGGCGCGACGCCGCCAACCTCGATCGCCTCCAGGCCCCACTTTGTGTTTATACCGAACTCCTCCTCGAACAGGGGGTGTGCGAGGAAACTGTCCCCGAAGGCCATCGGGACGAGTCCGACCAGCGCGAACGCGGCGGTGCCGCCGGCCGCGAGCGCGACGACGGTCCGGTTGCGCAACCACTCGCGGGTGGGGGCGACCCCGAAGGCAAAGGCGATCATCAGCACCGTCGCCGCGATAATCGCGCCGCCCTGGAAACTCCCGCCGGGCGAGTCTGCGCCGTGGAACATCAGGAAGAGACCGTAGGTCAGCGAGAACGGGGTGACGGCCCGGACGGTCGTCATGATAACCTGGCTCTCGACGTATGTCGACTCGGCCGGGTTGCTCGCCACCGGCGCGTCGGTGGTCCAGTCGCCCGGGGAACTATCACTGTCGCTGCTGTTGTTACTCACGGGTGAACACCACCTGTCTGAGGACGATGAGTGATGCGATACCGGCCGAGAACACGACCACCGCCTCGCCGAACGTGTCGAACCCGCGGTAGCCGGCCAGCACCGCAGTCACCGCGTTCTCGACACCGGTATCCTCGTAGGCGTTCTCGATGTAGTACTGCGTGACGCCGGGGTTGTCCCACATCACGCCGGGTTCGCCCACCGCGGGGAACTCGACGACTGTCGCGACCAGCACCACGAACAGCGCCCCGAAGACGGCGAGTGCCGGCAGGTTCGGCCGCTCCAGCCACTGGTCGGGGGTGGGCCGGACAGTCTTTGCGAGTGTCAACAACAGCAGCAGCGTCGTCACGCCGGCCCCGATTGCGGCCTCGGTCATCGCCACGTCCGGCGCGAGCAGGAACGCGTAGAAAAGCGCCGTCCCGAGGCTGTAGGCCGCAAACACCACAACCACCCCGAGAACGTCCCGGAGTGCGGCCGTCGCGAGCGCCGTCACCAGCACGAACACGAACAGCGCCGCAGCGAACAGTTCGGTCACGACCGGTCACCCTCCTGCGACTCCACCGGCGAACCTGCGTCGGTGTCCTCTGCGCTCTCCGCACCGTCCCCGGTTGCCGGGCCGCCGTCGGGAACGGGCCTGGACAGGGCGGCCTCGTGGAGTTGCTCGTCGCTGCGGTCGTCGTCGGTCGTCCACGGTTCGACGCCCTCCTCGTGGGCCGCACGCGCGATGGCGTGGGCGGCGGTCGGGTTGGTGAGGAAGATGAAAAACAGGAGCAACACCGTCTTGACGGTGGTGGTGCTCCAGCCCAGCGCGAGCGCGACGCCGGCGAGTGTGAAGCCCGCGCCGAGTGTGTCGGCCTGGGAGGCGGTGTGTGCCCGCGAGTAGATATCCGGCAGACGAAGCACACCGGTCGTCGAGACGAAGGTAAAGAAAAGCCCCGCCAGCACCAGGCCAACGATTGCGGAGGTCCGGACGACCTCGATCACAGGACACCACCCCGCTCGACGGTGAACTTCGAGATGGCAACCGCCATCAGAAAGTTCAGCAGGGCGTAGACGAGCGCGATATCCAGCAGCGACGGCTCGCCCAACCCCTCCGCGAGCAGCGCCAGCACGACCACCGTGTTCGTCCCGAGCACGTTCACCGCGAGCACCCGGTCCTGGGTGGTCGGTCCCTTTACCGCGCGGTAGAACACCGCCACCGCGAGCACCATCAGCAGCGTCGCCACCAGCAGGAACACCTGTGTGACGAGGTCACCGGAGAGCCCGGGAATCACTCCGCGTCACCTCCGGTCTCGTCGGTGCCACCGGTGTCGGACCCGGAGGTCCCGGTCGCGTCGTCGGCACTCTCGTCGTCCGGTCGCGTGCCTCCGGCGTCCACAATCTCGGCCTCGCCGCGCTCGCGCAGGCCCGGCAGTCGCATCGCCGCCCGGCCGTAGAACAGGAAGCGCACGCCCCGCTCGAGGCCGCCGTCGAACAGGTCCTCGCGGACGGCGGGCACGAGCGTGTGGACCAGCAGATGCCGCCCCTGGACCCGGACGGTCAGCGTTCCCGGGGTCAGCGTGATGCTGTTGGCGAGAGTCGACACGGGGAGCCCACCCCACAGTGCGGGGTGGATGCGTGTCAGTCGCGGCTCGATGGGCAACCGGGGGTCGAGGATGACCGCGGCGATAAGCACGTTCGCCTTTATGATCTCCTTGAGCAGATACGGAATGTAGACGAGTCCACGGAGGAGACGGCCGAGCGTCTGCCGACCGGGCTCGCGGCCGAGAACGACCTGCGAGAGCCCGACAGCGACGACACTCGCCGATATGGTGCCGGTGACGATGTCGAGCCAGTATATCTCCGCAGCCCAGTCGGCCGGCCCGGCGCTCACCCACGTGAAGTTGCCCGCGAGCACCTGGTAGAAGCCAAACGAGACGGCAAACAGCACACCGACCTCGGCGAGACTCGCCCGCTCCAGCAGCGGCGCGCGCCGGGTCTGTGCTGTCACCGGCGCAGTCTCGACGGAGACGGCCTCGAACGCCTCGAGTTCCTCCCCCAGCGGCCGGACCAGCGGCGCGCCGATGCCGGGGTCGTACTCCGGGTCGAGCACGACACGCCGGATGCCGTGGGTGCTTGCCTCTTCGACGAGCAGTCTCGCGATATCCGGCGGACTGAAGATGTACTGTTCGGTCCCGAGGTGGGTCGTCTCGACTGTCAGGTCGCGCTCGCCGGCGTCCTCACCGGCCCAGACGGTCACGCGGTCGAGGAGTTCATCCGCCTCCGTCTCGTCGTCGGAGCCCTCCGGTGACCGCGTCGTCGAGTGGACGTAGGCGAACCGGACAGTCGCGGCTGTTTCGTCCTCGAGTGCCGCCTGAACGGCGTACTCGACGGTCTGACGGAGCGTCGCCGAGTCAGAGACAGGCACCAGCAGACGGTTATCTGGCACCGCCCGGCCACCTCCGGGAACGGACAGGACAGCTACGCATGACTATGTACTGTACAATCAGTGCGGTCCGACGAAAACCATTTCGTTCTGGTCTGCGACACTCACCCTCCATCTGGACCGCCGTTGTTCCACGGCTCGCCGACGAGTTCGCGCTCGTCGTGCCGGACCGGCGGGGACGGGGCGACAGCGGTGACGCCGACGAGTACAGCCTCGACCGGGAGGTGGCGGACCTCCGCGCGGTGCTCGACGACGCGGGCGGTGACCCGACGGTGTTCGGACACTCCTTTGGCGGACAGTCCCGCTCGCTCTCAGTCGGTCCGGCTCTGTTTCCACTCGCTCGCGAGGAGTCCGAACAGGTGGGTGTCGCGATACTCGCCGCGGATGTAGTCGTGTTCGCGGAGACAGCCCTCCTGCTGGAACCCGAGCTTCTCCAGCACGTGCATCGAGGCGTCGTTGTGGTCGAACGCACGGGCGAGGACCTTGTGCAGACCCCGGTCGTCGAAGGCGTGGTCGAGACACAGCGCGGTGGCCTCGGTGGCGTACCCGTTTTCCTGTTCCTCGGGGACGATCCAGCAACCGATCTCGGCGTGGTCACGGTTGCTATCGATATCGAACAGAAACACGAACCCGACCGGCCGCCCACTCCGGCAGGGGACAAACTGGACCGACCCGTCTGCGTCGACGAACGCCGCGAGGTCGTCCTCGCTCTCCGGCGTCGGCACCGGTGCTCCCGCCCGGATATCCGGGTCGTTCCCGTACTCCTGGAGAAACGTGTAGTCGCGTTCTGTGATGGTCCG
>JAQCNG010000031.1 GCA_028275145.1 Halovenus sp.
CTCCTGGTCCTCGACTGCCAGCCCGCTCGTCGGATGAATCTGTATGTTCCGGTCGCTCATTGCCCAGGGTTCGGCACCACCCGGTCTATAATTTTCGGAACGCATATTCCGGGCGCTCGAAACGAGTCACAGACATAACAGCCCCGCCGGCGACAGGCGCTCGACCAGAGCAGCACGCAGTTGATACAGAGAGCCGGGAGCGAGCGACAGACATACCTGCGTTAGGGACAAGCCATGAGCATGAGCACCGGCGTCGTGTTGTTGAACTTCGGCGAACCGGCCACACCAGCACGCGAGCAGGTCGTTCCGTATCTGGAGCGCATCTTCTACGCGAACGCGGACCTGGAGTCCGCCGACTCGGAGGAGCAGGCCCGCGAGCGCGCGGGACAGCTCGCGAAGCGACGGGCACCCGGACTGATCGAGGAGTACGAGGAGATGGGTGGCTCGCCGCTCAACGAGCAGTCACGCACACAGGCCGACCTGCTCGAGCGTGAACTCACCGAGCGTGGCCAGGACGTGGCGGTGTACCTCGGGATGCAGTACACCGAACCGTTCATCGAGGACGCCGTGCAGGCAGCCCAGGAGGACGGTGTCGACCGCCTGGTGGGACTCCCGGGCTACCCGCTGTGTGGTGCCTCGACGAACGTGCTCGCGCTCGACGAGCTCGAGGCGGCCCTCGACGAGCGCGACTGGGACCCCGAGTTCCGGGGTATCACCGGCTGGCACCGCCACCCGAGTTACACCCGCATGCGGGCCGAGAACATCGACCGCTTTGCAGAGGAGAAGGGCATCGGCCTGCAGGCCGAGGAAACTGCCGTTGTTTTCTCCGCACACGGCACCCCGACCCACTACCTGGACGAGGGGAGTCGCTACGATATCTACGTCGAGGAGTTCTGCGAGGTGCTGGCCTCGATGCTCGAACTCGACGAGTACCACGTCGCCTTCCAGAACCACGAGAACCGCAACATCGACTGGACAGAGCCCGAGACAGAGGACCTCGTCGAGGGACTGGACACCGAGCGGGTGGTCGTCGAGCCGATCAGTTTCCTCCACGAGCAAAGCGAGACGCTGTCGGAGCTGGACATCGAGCTGCGCGAGGATGCTATCGACGAGGGCCAGACGATGTACAGGGTGCCAATCCCCCACGACGACGAGCGCATCGGCGACATCTTCGCGGACCTGGTCGAACCGCTGGTCACCGGCTTCGACCCCGGATACTACCAGTTCCGCCAGTGCCAGTGCCGCGACGAACCGGGTACCGTCTGTCTCAACGCACCACGCTAATCAGAGACAGATGCACCAGAGCACACCCCGTGTCGGAATCGTCGGAGCCGGCATCACCGGCCTCGCGCTCACCCACTACCTCGCCGAGGCTGGCATCGACAGCGTCGCTCTCGAGGCAACAGACGAACCGGGTGGTGTCATCACCTCGCGGGTGGTCGACGGGCACGTCCTGGAGGTCGGCCCCCAGCGGATGCGCAAGACCCCGGGTGTCACGGCCCTCGCGGCGGCCGCGGGGGTCGAGGGCGACATCGTCGAGGCCGAGGACGGTGACCTGTACGTCTACGCCGGCGGCACACTCGGGGAGGGGCCGCTGTCGCTCCGGGGGTTTCTGCGCACCGACCTGCTGTCCTGGCGCGGCAAGGCACGCCTGCTCGCGGAGCCGCTGACCCGGCCCGGCCACCCCGCCGAGTCCGTCGAGGAGGTGTTCACACGCAAGTTCGGTCGCGAGGCATACGAGCGGTTCGCCGGCCCGCTGTACGGCGGCATCTACGGCTCCGACCCCGCCGAGATGCCCGCCGCGTTCGCCCTGGAAGGGCTGCTCGAACGCGAGCAGGAGGAGGGCAGTCTGCTCCGGGCGTTCCAGAAGCGACTCGCCGGTGGCGGGACGGCCCCGCCGATCAGCTTCGAGCGGGGGAACCAGCAGCTCCCGGACGCGCTCGCGGCCACATACAGCGGCCGTGTCGAGCTCGAATCGCCCGTGACCAACATCGAACCGGGGGACAGCGTGCGCGGGGGCGAGGACGGGTACCGCCTGGAGACGCCCGGAGCAGGTCACGAGGTGGACGTGGCCGTGGTCACCACGCCGGCGAGCACGACAGCGGAGTTGCTCGGAGAGGTTGCGCCGAGCACGTCTGGGCTCGCTGACCTGCGGTACAATCCGCTGGCGATGGTGTTCATGGAGTCACCTTACGACGGTGCGGGAAAGGGGTACCAGGTCGGCTACGGGGAGGACCTGCACACGCTGGGGGTCACGTTCAACCACAGCCTGTTCGGCCGCGAGGGGCTGTACACCGCCTTTCTCGGCGGGATGCACGACCCCCAACTGGTCGAGGCCGGCGACGAGCGACTCGCCAGCATCGCCACCGGAGAGTTCGAGCGGGTCACGGGCGCGCCGGCGTCTGTGGTCGATGTGGCGCGACTCGACCCCGGGTTCCCCGCCTGGGACGACTCCTGGTGGGGGCTGGAGGACCTGTCGCTGCCGCCGGACCTGTTTCTGGCGACCAACTACACCGAGCGCATGGGGATTCCGAGTCGCGTCCGGGAGGCCCGGCAACTCGCGGAGCAACTGGCCGACCGGTTCACCGACCGAACACCCGACGGGGCTGTCACCGGCACAGAGCAGGCGGCCGCCGACGACTGACCGATGACAGCAGACAAACACGACGTCACACAACGGCTCGCACACGTCGCCGTCTACCCGGTCAAGGCACTGGACCCGGTCGCCCTGGAGCGGGTCGGGGTCACCGACATCGGGGGACTCGACAACGACCGCGCGTACGCGATGGTCACCGGTGACGGCGAGTACCTCAACGGCAAGCGAACCGACGCGGTCCACCCAGTCCAGTCGACGGTCGACCTCGACCAGAGACAGATCAGCCTGGGTATCGAGAGCGATGCACACCCCCGCGGTGACGACCCCCCAACCGACGGGGGCGAGGCCGGCGAGTTCCACCTCGACGACGACCGGAAGGCAATCGAGGGGTGGCTCTCGGCGTGTCTCGGACACCAGGTCACGCTGGAGGTGGGTGCCGGTGGGTCGCTCACCGACGGCGTCATCTACGGCGACGAGGACCGGACGGGGCCGACCCTCACCAGCGCGGCGACACTCCGCGAGGTGGCCTCCTGGTACGACGGTATCGACGCCCGGGAGATGCGCCTGCGTCTCCGGCCCAATCTGGTCGTCGAGGGCGTCCCGGCGTTCTGGGAGGACAGACTCGTCGCCGACGGCGGCAGAGCAGTCCGGATTGGCGATGTCCGACTGGTGGGGACACGCCCGATTCCGCGGTGTGTCGTGCCGACCCGGGACCCACACACCGGCGAGGCCGACGACGGTTTCCGCGAGACGTTTGTCGAGCGCCGCGAGGCGACGCTGCCGGAGTGGACAGACCGGGCGGCGTTCGACGGGAATCTCTACAGTGTGACCGTTGGCACCCGGATTCCGGAGCGCCACCGCGACGGCGAACTCCGCGTCGGAGACGCCGTGCAGGTGATGTAACCCCCCTGCCCGGAACTCACTGGACATCGCCAGGCGGTGTGGCAACTCGCCCGGAACTGATATCTGGAGCCACAGCAATTACGCGGGAGACCTGTCGGCCCGGGTCAGGCGACGTTGTCCGGCGACTCGTCGTCCTCGACCTTGTTTTTCATCGACTCGCGCCGGGATTTGGCGTCCCGGCCGGTGCCACCCTCGAGAAAGTCGTTTTTGACACTGACGGCGTCCTCGGCGGCGTCGAACTGCCCCTCCTGGATGACCTCCTCGGCGGGCCGTTCCTCGATGTCGAGCGCGAGTTTGTCCTTCTTGTTGCTGTACTCGACAGCGCCGGCGGTTACCCGGTCGAACACGGGGTTATCGGGTTCCTCGACGACGAGTAACTCGCTGTCGTTGTACGTCTCGGTGGCTGTCACCGGGCCGAAATGCTCCTCGACGAACGACTCCATGTCCTCGACACGCTCGTCGAGGTATTCGCCGCGTCGCATCTTGTACTCGCGCATGGAGAGTGATTTGGTGGTTTGCGGTTTACCTTTTGTGCTCGCAGTCGCCCCCGAACCTGCACCCTCAGACCGGGGGAGACTCACCCGGCGTGGTGCTCGAGCGCGCCGTGGTGGCACTCGGGGCAGAAATCCCCCTCGCGCAGCGAGGACGACTCGACGGCCGTGGAGAACCCACACTCCGGGCAGTGAAACTCACCCTCCGGGACGGTCAGCCCACCGCTCGACCGCGTCGGCCGCTCGGTGTCGGACCCGGCCGTCAGTTCAGTGTCTGGCTCCCACTCTGTCTCCTGCTGGTCGCTCTCCTTTTTTCCGGGCCACTCTGTCACGGGCTGTTCCTCGCCCTCCTCGTCGATGAGGACGGCGTCGTCCTTTCGGGTAGGCGGGCGCTCCTGTTCCGACGGGTCCCGGCCTGGCCCACCCCGGCCGTCTGGGGCGTCGCCCGTGCGCGGACCGCCGGTGGCGTCCCCACGGCCGGTGGCGTCCCCGCCGCCAGAGGTGTCTCCACCGCCAGAGGTGTCTCCACCGCCGGTGGCGCCCCCGCCGCCCGCGCTGGCAGTGCCGGCCCGCCCGGGGGTTCCACCGGTGTCGGTCTGGCCGTTCGGGGTGCCGGCCGGCGGGCCGGTGGTGGCCGCGCTGTGTTGTGTCCCGGGTGACTCACCGGTGGCCGGGGGCGTGTCGTCGCTGGGGGCATCCGTCTCCGCCTCCGTCTCCCCGTCGCCGGCCGCCTCGACAGTTGTTACCTCCGTCGTCTCCGAGATGACCAGGTGCTCGCCACACCGGTCACAGAGTTTCACCTCCTGGATTGTCTCGACGAGTTCGCTGCCGTCCTGCTCCCGGTCGCGTCTGACCTCGCTGTCGCCGTATCTATGCCCGAACAGTGAACACTTGAGACTCATTGCATTGATATCCAGGCGTGTGAATGATAAGCGTACTGGCTGCCAGACCGGGCGCTGTCGGTGCGGTCAGAGGATGCGCTCTGCCCAGTTGAGCGCGCGGGTGAGCTCCGTCCGGGGTGGCGAGCAGGTCTGTGCCCGGCAGGCGTACACCATCTGCTCGCCGCCGCTCTCTCGCCGGTCCCAGACGGCCGGCACCGCCGCCAGGTCGAGCGTGTCGAGCCACGCCGCCATCTCGTCCTCGTCGAGTGGCCGCCAGTAGATGCTGGTGGGCGCGAGATACCGGTTCGCGAGCGTGTCGTACCAGTCCTCGGGTGGCTCGTCGGCGACGAACGTCAGCTCCAGCAGCCCCCGGGTGACGGTGTCGGCGGCGAGGGTCAGCGACGCGTGCTGGAGCGGGTTCGAGCGGACGCGGCTCCCGTGTGTCTCGATTACCTGTTCGGCGATTTCACCGAACTCGTGCTCCGGGCTGACCTTGTCCAGTGTGTCCAGAATCTCCACCGCGACGCCGATACTCGACGGGGTCGACTGGTCTGTCAGCTCCTGTGGCCGTGCGATGAGTGACTCGCCGTCCGCGGGGGTGAAATACAGCGTCCCCTCGGTTTCGTCCCAGAACTCCCGCTCGATCGCCTCGGCCAACTCCAGCGCGAACCTGAGATGCTCGGGATCGCGGGTCGCCTCGAACAGGTCGAACGCACCGCGCGCGAGATAGGCATAATCCTCCAGGTAGCCGTCGATTTTCACCACGCCGTCGGAGTAGCGCCGGCGCAACCGCTCCCCGTCCCAGAGCTGTTCGCGGACAAAGGACATGGCCTCGACTGCCGGCTCCGCGTACGCCCGGTCGAGGGTCAGCGCCGCCTCGGCAAATGCCGATATCATCAGCCCGTTCCACCCCGCGAGTATCTTCTCGTCACGGGGGGGCCGCGGGCGCTCCTCGCGGGCCTCGAGCAGTTCCTCGCGGGCCTCGGCCAGCAGGTCGGTCGTCTCGCTGTGGGTCGGTCCGTGGTCGGCGGCCACGCTCGCCGGGGGACGCGCACGCCTGAGCACCGTCTTCCCCTCGAAGTTCCCCTGCTCGGTGACGCCGTACCGGTCACAGAACAGGTCGGCTGCCGTCTCGTCGTCGAGTGCCTGGTGGACCTGGTCGGGCGTCCAGACGTAGAACGCCCCCTCCTCTCGCTCGCCCTCCCACTCGCTCTGTGCGCCGAGCGTGCTGAAAAAGCCCCCGTCCGGGTGGGTCAGCTCCCGCTCGACAAAGGCGAGCGTCTCGCGGACCACCTCGGCGTAGCGCTCCTCGCCGGTGACCCGGTAGCCGGTGAGATACGCCCGCGGAAGCTGGGCGTTGTCGTAGAGCATCTTCTCGAAGTGTGGCACCGTCCAGTCGCGGTCGGTGGCGTAGCGGTGGAAGCCACCGCCGACGTGGTCGTACATCCCCCCGTCGGCCATCGCGTCGAGTGTCTCGACGAGCACCTCCTCGAACCCGTCGCGGCCCGTCTCGCTCAGCGCCCGCGCCAGCAGGTGCAGCCGGGCGGTCTGTGGGAACTTCGGGCCGCTCCCCCAGCCGCCCTCCTGCCGGTCGGCCGCCCGTGCGGCCGCCTCTCCCGCGGACTCGATCAGGTCCTCGCCCGGCTGTTCGGCGCTGTCGGGCACCGCCTCGAGCTCTCCCTCCACCATCGCGGTCCACTGGGCGGCCCGGTCCTCCATCTTCTCGCGCTCTCCGGGGTCCGACCAGGCCGCCGCGATGTCCTCGAGCAGGTCCAGAAAGCCGGGCAT
>JAQCNG010000039.1 GCA_028275145.1 Halovenus sp.
ACCACGACATCGCCTTTCTCCACCCGGGGTCGACCGGCGGCATCCTGCTGGAGTTCGTCGAGCACTGACAGCGGGCACATCGCCGTCGACTGGACTGTCCCAGAGGGGCCGTTGTGCAGGTCCCACGACCACGGCGTCGCGCCGGCCGCGTCGGCCGGGAGCGCTTAAGCGTACACGTCCCCTACACACGGTCATGGCAGAGACAGTTCTGTTCGAATCCGAGAGCGAGCAGACCAGAGCGGCGATTGCGTCGTATCTCCGCAACGTGGCGGAGACACTCGAGAGTGGGCGTGACGTGACGCTGAAAGCCGGTAACGAGTCGGTGACGGTCGACCCGCCGGCGCAACCGACCTTCGGGGTCAGAGCCGAGCGAGACGGGCCGGAGGGGGCGGGAGAGCTACGGATCGGGTTCGAACTCGGATGGGACAACGGCGACGACAGACTGGACGAACCGGAGGACAGCGGGTGGACGAGCAGCAAGTAGGGCCCCCGGACAGACAGCGTGCTGTCGGGCCGGAGTCGCACCCGGCGGACGGCGTGCTGTCGGGCCGGAGTCGCACCCGGCGGACGGCGAGATGTCGGGCCGGAGTCGCACCCGGCGGACGGCGGATCCGAGCACCACCGCACCCCGCCGAGAGGACGAGAGCCGCCCGGACAGGAACTATCAACACACTGTCTGCTCTGGCGAACGAAGATTCAGGGGTCTGCGGAGTCACGGGTGTGTATGGACCTGCCAGACCGGGTCATCGGCGAGGCGTACCGCTTCGAGGCGATGGAAACTGTCGAGGCACTGACCGACATTGGGAGTCGCATGGCCGGCAGCGAGGGCGAACAGACGGCGATGGCGACTATCGCAGACGCGCTCCGGGAGGCGGGCGCGCGGGACGTCGGTGTCGACCAGTTCGAGTTCCCGGGGTGGGAGCGGGGTGACTGCGAGCTATCGCTCCCGGACGACCGGTACGAACACCCCCACCAGTTGCTGGCGCTCCCGGGCGGGCCGTCGGGGGCGGTGACCGCACCACTCGTCGACGTGGGGTACGGCACGCGGGCGGAGTTCGAGGCCGCCGCCGTCACCGGCAAGTTGGCGCTGGTGTCGAGCGACACGCCCGAGGACCACGACCGCTGGCTCCACCGTCGCGAGAAGTACGACTTCGCCGTGGAGGCGGGGGCGGCGGGCTTTCTCTTTCGCAACCACGTCCCGGGCAATCTCCCGCCGACGGGTGACGTGGGCCAGCGCGACGGGCCGGGTTCGGTCCCCGGCGTCGGGGTCTCGCGGGAACTCGGCGAGCGTCTCGCACGCCACTGCGCGCGGGGAGAGCAGGAGGCGACACTCCGGGTCGACTGCCACAACGAGCGGATGACCTCGGGCAACGTCTCCGGGCGACTCGGTCCCGACACCGACGAACTGGTGCTGGTGACTGCCCACCACGACGCCCACGACATCGCGGAGGGCGCGCGCGACAACGGCGCGGGGTGTGCGCTGGTGGTGGAACTCGCCCGGATGCTCGCGGCCATCGAGGACGACCTGGAGACCGGTGTCCGGTTCGTCACCTTCGGCGCGGAGGAGGTCGGTCTGCGTGGCTCCCGTTTGTTCGTCGAGCGTGCGGCCCTCGACCGGGTGCGGGCGGTGGTCAACTGCGACGCGCTGGGTGACTCGCGTGACCTCGCGGTCCACACGAACGGCTTCGAGGGACTTCCCGAACCGTTCGAGGCCGGTGCCGAGGACGTGGGCGTACCCGTCAGGATACGCGAGGGGGTTGCGCCACACAGTGACCACTGGCCGTTCGTCCGGCAGGGCGTCCCCGGTGTGATGGCCGCCTCCGACGGGGGCGACGACCGGGGCTGGGGACACACACACGGCGACACGTTCGACAAACTCGACCGGCGGGACCTGCGCGAACTCGTCGTCCCGCTGGCGGCCGCCGTCCTCCGGATTGCCACCGGTGACCCCCCGGCGACCCACGTCGACCCTGCGGTAATCGAGCGGCGTGCCGAGCGGGAGGGGCACGTGCTCGAGGACTGATACCGAGCAACTGGGCCGGTGTGGGGCGACACCTCACCCGTCGGGGTCGTACGCGACGAGGTCCGGGGCGTCGTCGGCCAGACGTGCCGCGTTCTCGCCAAAGGAGTCGGCGTACCGGACGAGCAACAGCAACACGGTTTCGGGTTCCTCGATTGTGTAGTCGGTCCGCGAGAGCAGACCCGCGGCCTCGAGTTGGGCGGCGTACTTGCTGACAGTTGGCTGTGAAACGCCCACCCGGGCAGCGAGTTCGGCCGCGGTGGCATCGGGTGATTCGAGCAGTGCGACGAGCATTCCGCGGGGTGTCTCCCGGCGGAGATAGCCCAGCGCCACCTGCTCGAACTCGGTGAACCGGCCGGCCGGGAAGTACCGACTGTAGTCACCGTCCTTTCGACGCTCGATTGCTCCCTCGCGGGTGAGTTCGCGGAGGTGGTGCTGTGTTTCACCGGTCCCGAGTTTGAGGTCGTCGCGTATCTTCGAGAAGTGTGCGCCGGGGGTGGCGGCGATGTAGCCGGCGAGTGCGCCGCGTGCGTCGCTGTTGCCTTCCTCGGCACTCGCAGACGAGACGAGAGAACTGGCCGCTCCCAGCGCGGCGAACCGCCGGAGTGTCGCCCGCTTGGACTGGTCGATCTCCCCATCTCCCATAATTGCACTGACGTACCTGGGACATAAAACCGCTTCGTTCGGTCTGCCGACACGTGCGGCCAGGCGACACCAGCCACGACGCGGTCCGATGGGGTCGGTCCCCGCAGCGGACCATCCACCTCCGGCACAGTGTCTCGACTGGGTCGACACGGGCGGCCGACCCGATGGGAGGGCGCTCCGGCGGTTCACCGCCCTGCGTGTCCGCTGTCGTTGTCTGCCGCGTTGTTGCCGACAGCGGAGTCGACCTGTTCGATCTCCTCGATGCGGCCGTCCACGATGTGGACGATACGGTCGGCGTGCTCGGCGATGTGGCGCTCGTGGGTGCGCATTGGATTCCGCAACGCCCAAATAGGTAATCAGACAACACACAGACGACAAAGCGATGCCCGACAAGACGGTACTACGGCGGATACACGAGTCCGAGCAAGAGGCCGACGAGATAATCGCGGAGGCCGAGGAGGAGGCAGAGCAGATACGCGAGGAGGCCCGCCAGGACGCGGAACAGATTCGTGAGGAGGCCCGCCAGGACGCAGAGCAGACGGCCACCGAGCGCATCGAGACAGCACGCGAGGAGATAGACGCGACAGAGGAGCAACTGCTCGCAGAGGGCGAAACCGAGCGCGAGCGCCTGGAGGCGGCCGCCGAGGAGAACGTCGACGAGGTGGTCGAGTTCGCGCTCGAGGCGTTCCGGGAGGGGATAGATGCTCAGACCTGAGCAGATGTCGAAAGTTTCGGTGACCGGCTCCCGGGCCGTGATGGAGTCGGTCATCGAGGCGATGCACGACATGCACATCGTCCACATCACGGACTACGACGGCTCCTGGGAGGGGTTCGAACCCGGTGACCCGCTCCCGGGGTCCGACGAGACGTCGAGCTCTCTCGTGACGGTGCGGTCGATCGAGACCATCCTCGACGTGGATGGTGAGGACGTCGCCCCGGGGGCCGCCCCGGACCTCTCGAACGCTTCGGAGCGACTCGAGGAGATACGGACAGAGGTGAACACACTCGACGAGCGACGCGACGAGCGAAGAGAGCGGCTGCGCGAACTCGACGAGCGCCGGGAGCGACTCGAGCGGTTCGCCAGCCTTGGACTGGAGCTGGACCTGCTGTGGGGGTACGACTCGCTCGACGTGCT
>JAQCNG010000046.1 GCA_028275145.1 Halovenus sp.
GGGGGGGCTCGCCGGTTCCGGCACAGGGGTTTTTGTGCCACTGCCGTGTATCTCCGGGGACAGATGGCGAGCAGACTGTTATCGGAGCCCGACTGGCTGGCCCGGGAGCGCGAGTACGAGGACGACCTGGCAGAGCGGGGGACGATTCCGGAGTTGTACGAGGCGAGCGCCGGGCAACGGCTCGACGCCGAGGCACAGCGCTACAAGGGGGGTGTCTACGACCGGAGCATGGTCGACGCGGTGCCGGCGGCCCCGGACGGCGAGTTCGCCGCGCTCACCTACCGGGAGATGCGCGATGTGGTGCGCCACCTCGCGGCCGGCTTCCGGGAGGTGGGCATCGAGCGGGGCGACCGGGTGGGGATTCTCTCCGGCACCCGCATGGAGTGGGCACAGGCCGACCTCGGCCTGCTTGCCGGCGGCGCTGTCGTCACGACGGTCTACACCGAGTCCTCACCCGAGCAGGTGTCGTATCTGCTGGACGACCCCGGCGCAACGGCGGTCATCGTCGAGAACGAACAGCTCCTGGAGCGTGTGCTTGCGGTCGAGAGCGAACTCGACCTGGAGAGTATCGTGCTCGTCGACGAGCCGGAGCAGCCGTACAAGCGCGGGGATATCTACACGCTGGGGGAGATTCACCAGGCCGGCGCGGCGGCGTTCGACGAGTCGACCTACCGGGGCTGGCTCGACGAGACCGAGCCCGACGACCTGGCCAGTCTCATCTACACCTCCGGAACAACCGGCCAGCCAAAGGGCGTGCGCCTGACCCACCGGAACTTCCGGTCGAACATCCACGCCGTCCGCAGGCGCGTCGGCCCACGCGACGACGACCGGGTCGCCATCGACGCCGACACGACGACAATCTCCTTTCTCCCGCTGGCACACGTCTTCGAGCGCCTCGCGGGGCATTTCATGATGTTCGGCTCTGGCGCGACCGTGGGCTACGCCGAGTCCACCGACACCATCACCGAGGACATCGCGAAACTCCGCCCGAGTGCCGGCGCGAGTGTCCCCCGCGTGTACGAACGCATCTTCGGAACCATGCGCGAGCAGGCAGGCGAGAGCGCGGTGAAATCACGCATCTTCGAGTGGGCGATGGGCGTGGCACAGCAGTACCAGCAGGCCAACAGCCCCGGGCCGGTGCTCCGACTCAAACACGGGCTGGCCGACAGGCTGGTCTACTCGACGGTAAAGGAGCAACTGGGGGGCAACGTGGAGCTGTTTGTCTCCGGCGGCGGCAGTCTCAGCGGGGAGCTCTGTCGCATCTTCAACGGGATGGGACTGCGCATCGTCGAGGGCTACGGGCTGACCGAGACCGCGCCGGTCGTGACGGTCAACGCACCGGAGGATGTCCGGCCCGGCACGGTCGGGGTGCCGCTGGTCGGGGTCGACATCGCTATCGAGACCACCCCGGAGGAGCGGGGGAACCTCGACCTCCGCAACCAGGACAGCGCCGTCGGCGAACTCCTGGTCCGGGGACCGAACGTCACCGAGGGGTACTGGGAGCGGCCCGGCGCGACCGAGTCGGCCTTTGTCGAGGGGAGCGCCGACGCGGCGGGGGTCGTCACCGCCGACGGTGTCGAGTTCGACGGCGGTCGCTGGTTCCGGACCGGTGACCTCGTCGAGCACACACCCGGGGGGTATCTCGTTGTCCACGACCGACTGAAACAGATTCTCGTGCTCGACACCGGAAAGAACATCGCACCACAGCCAATCGAGGGCCGCTTCTCCACCGACGAGCGCGTCGAGCAACTGATGCTCGTCGGCGACGACCGGAAGTTCGTCGCGGCGCTGGTCGTGCCAAACGTCGAGCAACTCCGCGAGTGGGCCGACGAGCAGGGGCTCGACCTGCCCGACGAGCCCGCGGCCCTCGTCGAGAACGAGCGGGTCAACGAGTGGGTCGCCGACTCCATCGAGCGGGTCAACGAGGACCTCGAGAAAACGGAGAAGATACGAAAGTTCGCGCTGGTCGCCGAGGAGTGGACCCCCGAGAACAACATGCTCACCCCCTCGCTGAAGAAACGCCGGCGCGATATCCTCTCGGCACACGAGGAGAAAGTCGAGGAGATATACGGCGGGAGGTGACCGCGCGGCGTGTGACCCGGCCGGCGTGCCGTGTGGCCCGCCGGCTGACCGGCCGTTTTCGGAGGAACGCCTATCCTTGTATCCAGACACGTGACCCGATAACCGACGACGCGACCCACCTCAAGCTGTAACGCCCCCGGCCGGGGCGGACCTGGACCCACAGGGTACCGGGACAGACCCCGGGAACTCCGGGCTGTGAACCGACAGCGCCGGCACAGCGAGTGCCACCGGAGGGCAGAGTGCCGTCAACACAAGAGTTAATCCCTCACGCGTCGTGCCCGGAGGTATGGTCCAGCCCCTGGCATCGACACCCACCCGGGAGACATACGAGCCGATCGGTACTGTCGAGTACTACATCTTCTACATGCTTGCGGTCATCGCGATTCTCATCTTCGCGTTCGGCGCGTACCGGCGGGTGAAAAGCTACACCGCGGGCCCGGACGACGAGTTCGAGCGCACGGACGACCTCTCGGCGCGCGTCGTCGACGCGGCGAGGATAGCGCTCTCGAATCAAAAACAGTTCGACCGGGACCTCTACGCCGGGTTGATGCACTCGTTTATCGTGTGGGGCTTTCTCTCCTTGCTCATCGCCACCACCATCCTCTCTATCGAGGACTGGATCGTGAACAAACTGTTCGACGCCTCGTTCTGGACAGGGGATTTCTACCTGGCCTACCAGTTCTCCGTGGACGCGCTCGGGTTGCTGTTCGTGGTGGGGATGGCGATGGTCATCTACCGGCGCTACTGGGTGCGCAACCAGCGACTGTGGGGGAGACACACCTCACTGGAGGACGACCTCTTTGTCTGGTCGCTGTTCCTGCTGGGGGTCGGTGGCTTTCTCGTCGAGGGGGTACGGATTCTGGTCAACGGCTACCCCGAGTTCGAGGTGGTGAGTTTCGTTGGCTGGGCGACCGCCGTCGGGTTCGAGAACGGGATGAACGCCGTGGGGCTGTCCAGCCAGGGGGATTACGAGGCGATGCACTGGGTGATGTGGTGGACCCACTCGCTTCTGGCGTTCGGGTTCATCGCCTGGATTCCCTACGCCAAGCCGTTCCACATGCTCTCCTCGTACGCGAGCGTGGTGACCAGAGACGAGAAGGCCGGCCAGCGCCTGCCGGGTGTGCCCTCGGACCTTGACGCCACGAACGCCGAGTCCATCGACGATTTCACCTGGCGGGACCGCCTCGGCCAGGACGCCTGCACGAAGTGTGGCCGGTGTTCCTCGGTCTGCCCGGCAAAGGCCTCGGGCCGGCCACTGGACCCCCGGGACGTGATTCTGGACCTGAAATCATACCGCGAGGACGTCAAGAGCGGCGGCGAGGAGGTGCCTATCGTCGCCGACGGCGGCACGTCGGTCATCGACGCCAGCACGATGGAGTCGTGTATGGCCTGTATGGCCTGCATGGACGCCTGCCCGGTCGAAATCGAGCATCTAAAGAGCTTCACACGGCTGAACCGCCAGTTGACCGACCAGGGTGACGTCGACCCGAACGTGCAGGACGTGTTCCAGAACCTGATGCAGAGCGGCAACACGTTCGGCGACTCGCCGCGAAAGCGGGCCGACTGGGCCGACGAACTCGAGTTCGAGATTACCGACGCCCGCGAGGAGGAAGTCGACTACCTCTGGTACGTCGGCGATTACCCCTCTTACGACGAGCGCAACAGGAAAGTCGCCCGCTCGCTCGCGCGCATCCTGCGGGCGGCCGACGTGAGTTTCGGCATCCTCTTCGAGGACGAGAGGTACGACGGCAACGACATCCGCCGGGTCGGCGAGGAGTTTCTCTACCTCGAACTCGCGGGCCACCACGTCGAGACCTTCGAGGAGTGCGAGTTCGACTCGATTATCTGCACCGACCCCCACTCGTACAACACGTTCGAAAACGAGTACCCCGAGGTCGATTTCGAGGAGTTCGCCGACGACCCGATGATGCCCTTCGACTACACCGACCAGTGGAACGCGGACGGCGAAATCGAGATACTCCACTGGACGCAGGCAATCGAGGAGATGGTCGACGGCAATCGGCTCGGTCTCCAGGGGACCGAGCTCGACTACACCGTCACCTACCACGACCCCTGTCACCTCGG
>JAQCNG010000054.1 GCA_028275145.1 Halovenus sp.
ACGTCCACGAACCCCTCGCGGACGAGGTAGGCCACCGTCTCGCGCAGGCCCGAGGAGACGATGTTCGACGTGAGCGCGAGATACAGCGTGACGTCCTCGGCGCGCATCGTCCGGCAGATGTCCACCGCCTGCGCGAGATGCGTCGCCTGGAAACCGGTCGTCGCGTAGGCATCGAGCATCGCGTCGAAGTCGAACTCACCACGGAAGTCAGGGCCGCGCACGTCGGGGGTGGAGAGCGACTCGTCGGTTCCCGGCACGACGTTCTCGCGAGTCTCGTCCGGGTCCACGTCCTCACGCGTCCCGTCGGGTCCCGTATGCTCGTCGTTGTTCATACACTCTGTTCCGTACTCGGAACCGTGAATGAATCGATTTCTCGAAACCAGTCAACTACCTCGGGGTCAAGCCCCGGGGCTTGCCAGTGGACTCCCGTTGTGAACTACCCCACCCTGCTCGTGCTGACGCGCTCGCTGAGGGTGGGGCTTCCTGCTTCCACGACGTTGTCAGACTGCGTCTGACAGCCCACCAGACAACGTCTGGTGAACGCACTTTGCAGGAACCGTGGTGGTTCCCGTAGGGAGCGCAGTCTCCACAGGCGTGCCTTCGGAGTGTCCCACTCCTAGTGTCTCGACGGAGAGTTCCGTGGGACAGCGCACGCTTCTTGTCGCGTTCTAACGCTGTCCGTGACTGGAAACTTCGCAAGGAGCGAGCCGTTCAACGTGGAACGGCCAGCGAGTCGAAGTCCACAGGTCGGAACACCCATCTTACACTGTGGTTGGGCGTTCTCCGATAAAAATACTTGGGTAGGCCTGTGAGACAATCACCGGAACGTGTAAGAACAGGAGAAGACGGCGCTGTATCCCCTCCCTACTGCGCTCCTTGTCCGCTTGCGCGGACTGCGGTGCTCCTTGAGGGACGGGGCTTAGCGCCTACATTCAGCTAACCGAGTAACATTCGCCAGCCAGACGGACAAAAGGTACGTCGATACAACTAATACATTCGACGACACAGGAATACATATGCCCATCGACATCGAGACGTTCGAATCCTCCTCTGAAGACCGACTCCAGCAGAGCGGAGAGACGAACGCCGACCGCGTGATGCGGTTTCTCGCCACTCATCCCGATCAGGCGTTCACCCAGAGCGAGATTCGGGACGCGACTGGTGTGAAAGCCGGCAGCATCAGCGTCGTCCTCTCGCGCCTCGAAGACAGAGGACTCGTCCGCCACAAAGGCAACTACTGGGCACTCGGCGAGGCCGACGACGTGGCCGCCTACACGAGTATGGTTGAGAGCACACGCGCCGCGAACGACCGCTTCGGTGAGGAGAACATCGAGGAGTGGCTAGAGCACGCCGTCGACGACGAGGAGACTGAATGAGCTATCAACGCGGTGATGTCGTCTGGGGGCCGGATCCGTTCAAGTCGGATGAAAAGCCGCGGCCGTGGCTGATTTTGAACAACGAGACTCACCCGTTCGGCGACGAGGAGTACATGACGGTCACGCTGACGACGACGCCCCACGATGAGGGCATCCCCCTCGACGACGGCGACTGGGTCGAAGGCGGGATGCCCCGCCAGAGTTTCGCCTCACCGTGGACAGTAGCGTCGCCAAAACACGCGGCAATCGTTCAGCGGCAGGGTCGCCTCAACGAGTCGTTCGTCCGGACCGTCGTCGACGCGCTCGAAACCTATCTCGAATCGCCGACCGAGGAATGACCGATACGCGCGTTGTATCTTGCACGGACCGTCCTAACAGAACCCAGAAAGCGGGTTACAGAACACGAGAACAGAGGGCCGCGAGGAACGGGACAGGTCCCGCGACGAGCGGCGCGAGACGCGACCGGTGCGAGGGCGACCGCAGGGAGCCCTCGACGAGCGAGCGGGGAGCACAGCGACCCGCGAGCAGGGAGCGTCTCGGTTTGCGCGAACGGGGAACAAAGTGACTCGTGAGCGGCCCGAACACACCGGCATTCAAACACCTGACGGACGCCAGTCCGTCACTGGAAGCCGATGCGGCCGCTCCGGCGCGGGCCGGGGTCTGGACCGCCGCCGCGGAACTCCTCTTCCATCTCCTGGTAGTACTCGCGGATGTCGTCGGTGATGGTGGGACGGGCGCCCTCCATCGCCTGTCGGAAGTGTCGCATCCGGACCTCCTCGGCGTCGTCGTCCTCCCGCAGCGCCTCGATGGCCGCCTCGCGGGCGATTGTTTCGAGGTCTGACCCGACGAACCCTTCGGTCAGTTCGGCGAGTTCGCGCAGACTCACGTCCGCCGAGAGCGGCATGTCGCGGGTGTGGATGCGCAGAATCTGCTCACGACCCTCGGTGTCGGGTTCGCCGGCCATCACGAGACGGTCGAACCGGCCCGAGCGCAACAGGGCGGGGTCGATCATGTCCGGTCGGTTCGTCGCGCCGATGACCATCACGTCCTCCATGTCCTCCAGTCCGTCCATCTCGGTCAGCAACTGGTTGACCACACGCTCCGAGACGTTCGAACCGACATCACCACCCCGACCCGGGGCCAGCGAGTCGAGTTCGTCGAAAAAGACAACCGTGGGGGCGACCTGGCGGGCCTTGCGGAAGGTCTGCCGGATTGCCTTCTCGGACTCGCCGACCCACTTCGAGAGCAGTTGCGGGCCGCGCACGCTGATGAAGTTCGCCTCCGTCTCGTTTGCGACGGCTTTGGCCATCAGCGTCTTGCCCGTTCCCGGCGGGCCGTACAGCAACACACCCGAGGGGGGTTTGACCCCCATCCGGCCGAACTTCTCGGGTGAACTCATCGGCCACTCGATGCTCTCCTGCACCTCGGATTTCGCGTTCGTCAACCCACCCACGTCGTCCCAGGATATCTTCGGGAGTTCGACGAGCACCTCCCGCATCGCGCTCGGGGACACCTCGCTCAGCGCGCCGCCGAAGTCGTCGCGCTTTATTATCATCCGGTCGATAAGACTCGGCGGGATGTCCTCCTCGTCGAGGTCGATCTCGGGGAGATACCGCCGGAGCGCCTTCATCGCGGCCTCCTTCGTGAGACTCTCGATGTCGGCACCGACGAAGCCATGGGTCTCCTCGGCCAGTCGACCGAGACTGACGTCGTCCGAGAGGGGCATCCCGCGGGTGTGAATCTGGAGAATCTCCTCGCGGCCGGTCTCGTCGGGAACGGCGATCTCAATCTCGCGGTCGAACCGGCCGGGGCGGCGCAGCGCCGGGTCGACAGAGTCGACACGGTTTGTCGCCGCGATGACGACCACCTGGCCCCGCGATTCGAGTCCGTCCATCATCGTCAGCAGTTGCGCGACGACACGCCGCTCCACCTCGCCGGTGACGTCCTCCCGTTTGGGCGCAATCGAGTCGAGTTCGTCGATGAAGATGATGCTCGGGGCCTCCTCGGTGGCCTCCTCGAATATCTCTCGCAGTTGCTGTTCGGACTCGCCGTAGTACTTCGAGATTATCTCCGGGCCGGCAATCGAGAAGAAAGACGCGGATGTCTCGTTTGCGACGGCCTTCGCCAGCAGCGTCTTGCCGGTCCCCGGCGGGCCGTGCAACAGGACGCCCTTTGGCGGTTCGATCCCCAGTTTCTTGAATATCTGGGGGTGTTTCATCGGCAGTTCGACCATCTCGCGGACGCGCTGTATCTCGTTTTTCAGTCCGCCGATATCCTCGTAGGTGATGCCGCTGCCGGTCTTTTCGTAACCCGAGATCGGTTCCTCGCGCAACTCGACGTCGGTGTCCTCGGTGACGAGCACGACCCCATCGGGTTCGGTGTCGACCGCGATGAGCGGAATCGCCTGACCGGGCGAGCGCATGAACGGGTGGTTCGTCGAGGACATCACGGGGACGATGTCGCGGGCCACGACCGGTCGCTTGAGAATCTGGCGCTTGACCATCCCGGCGGCGTCACTGCCGAACTGGACACTCGCCTCCTCCGGCGGCGCGAGCACCAGTGTCTCGGCCTTTTCGGCCTCGGCTTTCCGTATCTCGACGCGCTCCCCGATACCCACGTCGGCGTTCTGTCGCGTGAACCCGTCGATACGGACCGTGTCGGTGTTCCAGTCCTGCCGGTCGGCGCGCCAGACTTTCGCCGCCGTCGTGTCTGCTCCCTCGATCTCGATGATGTCTCCCGGCGAGAGTTTGAGGTGTAACAGCGTGTCCGGGTCCAAACGTGCGATACCACGCCCCGAATCGTTCGGGTAGGCTTTTGCTACCTCCAGTTGGACTTCGTTCATAGCAAACTCTGATCCTTTGTGACAGTCGGGCACGGCGAGAGATATGCTTTGTGTTACCGGCCATCTTCCGGCGAGTGCGACCGAGAAACCCCCGCCGACGATGGAACAGACTATCAGGGTCGGCCACCAAAGGGCCATCGAGAGGCCAATGACCAGCGAGGGAGCCGACACTGAACAATGACAACACACACAGAGCCGCTCGATTCGGTGCTGGAGGCGGTCGGGGAGACGCCGCTGGTGCGCCTGCAGGCCAGTCCCGACGAGGTGCCGGTCTTTGCCAAACTCGAGTCGTTCAACCCCGGGGCGAGCATAAAGGACCGCCTGGGGGAGTACATGCTCCGGCGGATGCTGGAGCGTGGCGACGTGGACCCCGGGGGGACCGTCATCGAACCGACGGCGGGCAACACGGGCATCGGCATGGCGATGGCGGCCACGCAACTCGATCTGGCGGTGACGTTCGTGGTCCCGGAGAAGTTCAGCGTCGAGAAACAGGTGCTGATGCGCGCGCTCGGGGCGGAGGTGGTGAACACGCCCACCGAGGAAGGGATGAAACGCGCAATCGAGCACGCCGGCGAACTGGCTGGGGAGACCGACAACGCCACGGTCCCACAGCAGTTCTCCAACCGGTTGAACGCCGAGGCCCACGAGCAGACGACCGGTCCGGAGATACGAGAGGCACTCGACGGCGCGGTTGGCGCGCTCGTGGCCGGATGTGGCACCGCCGGCACGCTCATGGGCACGGCCCGACACCTGCGCGAGCACGTGCCGGCCCTCCACGTTGTCGCTGTCGAACCGGAGGGGTCACTGCTCGCCCGGACCGAGGGGCAATCGGTCGAGCAGTCGGAGTACACAATCGAGGGTATCGGCACGACGAACCTCGCGACAAACAAACTCTACGACCCGGAACTGGTCGACGAGGTCCGCCAGGTGAGCGACCGGACAGCCCACGCGGAGATGCAGCGTCTCGCGAGCGAGGAGGGACAGCTGGTCGCATCGAGCGCCGCCGCCGCGAGCGTCGCCGCACAGGATGTCGCCGAGCGCATCCGCGACGGCGAACTCGATGTGGCCCACGAGCGGGTCGTGACGATATTCCCCGACTCCAGCGAGCGCTATCTCTCGAAGGGTGTCTACGGCACCTTCGAGGAGTGGGCGGGCGAGGACGACGGCTGAACACCAGAGAGACAGATGCCAGACACGACAGAGACACCGACCGACGAGGAACAGCACGAGACGAGTACCGGCGACCCGGCCGAAGGGCGCTTCGAGACACGCGCAATCCACGCCGGACAGGAGCCGGACCCACAGACTGGGGCCGTGATGCCGCCGATTCACACGAGTTCGACCTTCGCACAGGACGCCCCCGGTGAGGACCGCGGCTACGAGTACGCCCGGACGGGCAATCCGACGCGGACGGTGCTCGAGGAGAATCTCGCCGCACTGGAGGGTGCCGGGTACGGCCGCGCGTTCGCCAGCGGGATGGCGGCAATAAACACGGTGTTGAATCTGCTCGAGAGCGGCGACCACGTCGTGGCCGGCGACGACATCTACGGCGGCACCCACCGCCTGTTCCGGCAGGTCTACGAGGACTACGACCTCGAGTTCTCCTTCGTGGACACGACCGACATAGACGCCGTCAGCGACGCTGTCCGGCCGGCAACGGAACTGGTCTGGGTAGAGACACCGACCAACCCGTTGCTCCGGGTCAACAACATCGCGGCGCTCGCCGACATCGCTCACGACACGGACGCGCTGTGTGCCGTCGACAACACCTTCGCCACCCCGTATCTCCAGCGGCCGCTCGAACACGGTGCAGACATCGTCTCGCACTCGCTGACGAAGTACCTTGGGGGCCACTCGGACGTGGTCGGCGGCGCGCTCGTGACCGACGACCCCGACCTGGAGGAGCAGTTTGCCTTCTACCAGAACAGCGTGGGCGCGACACCGGACCCCTTCGGCTGTTTCCTGGTGCTCCGGGGGATAAAGACGCTCCCGGTCCGACTGGACCGTCACTGCGAGAACGCACAGACACTGGCCGGGCGTCTCGAGGACCACCCGGACGTGGACCGGGTCTACTATCCGGGCCTGGAGAGCCACCCGGGCCACGACCTCGCCGCGAGACAGATGGACGACTTCGGCGGGATGGTGAGTTTCGAACTCGACGCAACGCTCGACGAGACTGCGACGTTCGTCTCGGAGACCGAGCGGTTCACGCTCGCGGAGAGTCTCGGCGGCGTCGAGAGCCTCATCGAGCAACCCGCGACGATGACCCACGCCGCAATCCCCCGCGAACAGCGGCTTGCGGCCGGCCTGACGGACGGTCTCGTCCGGGCGAGTGTCGGCGTCGAACACGTCGAGGACCTGTGGACCGACATCGAGCGCGCCATCGAGACGGCAGTGGCGTAGTACCGACGACGGTGACACGACAGTCACCGAGAGCCCGGCCGTGCCGGAACCCACAGATTTAGGCCGACGGGTGCGAACGGAGGGGTATGGACACGGCAATCGACTTCGAAGACAACCTGGCGATACTGGGCGTGCTCGTTGGCGCGTTCGTCGTCGTCGTCGGTCTCGGGACACTGCTCGGCCAGCCGTGGACGACGACGGAGAACACGTCCGCGGTGGTCGTCCAGATGGTCGGTATCCTCGCGACAATCGGAATCGGTGTGTTGCTCATCGTCCTCACGTACGCCGACGACCCGGGCGAGTTGCTCCCCGGGTGATCAGGCGTCGACGCGGGCCTCGAACAGCCGCGCCTCGCAGTCCCCGCAGGTGACCGCCGCGACGTCGTGGCTCGAACAGCACGACTCCACCGTTTCGGAGTCGAAGGTAGGGTCGCCGCCGCACGGACACGTCTCGAGGAACAGACGCAGACCGTTGAGCAGCTGGCCCCGCGCCGCGACAGAGAGCCCCGGCCAGCCCGGGTAGTGCTGCTCGAACACCCGTGCAGCCGCCAGGTCAGCCAGAAACGCCGCCTCCGACTCCCACTTGCCGACGGTCTGACCGTCGAG
>JAQCNG010000068.1 GCA_028275145.1 Halovenus sp.
CGGCGGCGACGTGTGCGTCGACGATTGCCTGTCCCACGCTGACGGCGTTCTCGACGGCGACCCCGAACCCCGACTCGAAGGCGGGGTCGAACATGCTCTCGGCCGGGTCGCCGTCACCCGGCGGCCGGTCGTGGTTCGCGACCCCGCGAACCGCGAGATACCGGTCGAGCAGTCCGAACCGCTCCAGCGCGAACGCCGTGCCGGCGTCCTCCATCTCCGTGACACGGTACTCGCCGACACCCCGCTCGGCCAGCAACCACTCCACCTGCTCGGCGACTGCCCCTCCGTGCCAGTGTTCGTCACCGCAGACGTTCACACCCCCGAGTATCTCGGGCGGTCCCCCGCTGGCCTGCCCGTGTTCCACACTCGCTGCCGGTTCGCGCAGCGCCACACCGTCGGCAACGGACCGCCCCCACTCGACCAGGTCGGCGTCGAGGTGGAACACACCCTGCTCGCCGGTGTAGGGGTTCAGCGCGAGACTGCCCCCGCCGAACCGGCACTTGTCGTCCCAGTCGAGGACGGTATCCGCGACGACCACCGACCCGACGGGCACGGCCGGCGGCCCGCCGGCCACGCCGACCGAACAGACCAGCGCCCCGCGGAGGTCGACCCGCGGAGTTGACAGGAGCGCAGAGACGGTCGTCGCCGCCGCGGCCTTTCCCACACCGGTCGGGACCACCCCGAGACGACCGTCGTGGTGCAGCGGTCCGGGTGTCCCCGCCACATCGACGGTGTCCGCCAGACTGTAGGCGTCGTGCCACGGCGCGGCCTCGCCGGGTAACCCCTCGAGGTCCTCGTAGGCCGGCAACACTAGCGCATCGAGTGATACTGTCATGGCCGGTGTTGGTCCGGCGCCCGGAAACCTCCATCGTTCAGTCGGCCCGACCCGTTGATTCCAGAACGCCACGAAACACCGAGTTCAGACCGGTCTGTTTCCAACGAAACCAGTTTTTGAAGGAAAATTCTTTTCATGGACCGACTCCTTAGACGCAAACTACGCAAGGTTGATTACAGTGACAGAGATGGAAGCCGCGACATTCGAGACGGACCTGAGTCTGTTCAAGTACGACAACCTGGAGCAGTTGCCCCCCGCCTACCGTGGCCTCGACGAGAGCGAGCGCACGGAGCGCATCGAGGCGGCACTCGACGAACTCGGCGACGACGTGGTCATCCTCGGCCACAACTACCAGCGCCGGGAGATTGTCGAGCACGCCGACTTCATCGGCGACTCCTACCAGTTGAGCAAAGAGGCCGCACGCGCCGACGCGCCCTACGTCATCTTCGGCGGTGTGACGTTCATGGCGGAGTCGGCCGACATCATCACCGACGAGAGCCAGTCGGTCATCCTGCCGAGCATGGAGGCGTCCTGCCCGATGGCGGGGATGGCCGAGGCCCTGCAGGTCGACGCCGCCTGGGCGGAACTCACGGCCGAGACCGACGCCAACATCATCCCCATCACCTACATGAACTCCTACGCGGACCTGAAGGCGTTCTGTGCCGAACAGGGGGGGCTGGTGTGTACCTCCTCGAACGCCCACCGCGCCTTCGAGTGGGCGTTCGAGCGGGGTGACAAGGTGCTTTTCCTGCCGGACAAACACCTCGGCGAGAACACCGCACACCGACTGGACATGGCCGACACAGTCGCCGAGTGGGACCCCTGGGACCCCGAGAGCGACGCCGCCTCGGCCGCCCGGGAGGACATCATCCTCTGGGAGGGGTACTGCCAGGTACACGAGCGGTTCCGGGCCGGGCACATCGAGGAGTTGCGCGCCGAGCGCCCGGACGCGAACGTGGTCGTCCACCCGGAGTGTCGCCGCGAGGTGGTCGAGGCCGCCGACGTCGTCGGGAGCACGTCCACAATCTGCCAGACTGTCGAGGCGGCAGACCCCGGGGACACCTGGGCAATCGGCACCGAGATACACCTGGCGAATCACCTCGACCGGTGGCACCCCGAGGTGGAGGTGCTGCCGCTGTGTGGTGACGCCTGCATGGACTGTAACGCGATGCGACAGATCGACCCCAACTACCTCACCTGGGTGCTCGAGGAACTGGTCGCGGGCCGCGAGCGCAACGTCATCGAGGTCACACCGGGCGAGAAAGAGCTCGCGCAGGTCGCACTCGACCGGATGATGGAGATATGACGATAGAACAGGCAGAGACAGACGTGCTCGTCGTGGGCGCAGGAATCGCAGGGCTGTCGGCGGCGCTGTCGGCCGACCGCGCGGGCGCGGACGTGACACTCGTCACGAAAGCCGAACGCCCCGAGGATGCCTCGACGTGGTGGGCACAGGGGGGTATCGCCGTCGCCCGGGACGACCCCGCCACGTTCCGCGAGGACATCGTCGCCGCCTCCGACGACACCGCCGAGGCGACCGCCGTCGAGGTGCTCGTCGAGGACGCAAACGACGCTGTCCAGGACGTGCTCGTCGACACACTGGACGTCGCGTTCGACACGAACGGTGCGGGCTACGACTACGGGCAGGAGGCCGCCCACGACGAGGCCCGCATCCTCCACGTCAACGCCGAAACCGGCAAGCACGTCCACGTCCCCTTTCTCAACCACATCGCGGACGAAACCGACGTCAGACTGGTCGAGGACACGGCCGCGCTGGAGCTGCTCGGCCACGAGGGGCGTGTCTACGGGGCCGTGCTGGAACGGGACGGCGAGTGGGCACCCACCTTCGCCGGTGCGACGGTGCTCGCGACGGGCGGTATCGGCGCGCTGTACCCCCGCTCGACGAACCCCGAGAGCGCCACCGGCGACGGTGTGGCGATGGCCGCACTCGCCGGGGCCGACACCGCCGACATGGAGTACGTCCAGTTCCACCCCACCGCCTACGACCCTGCCCCGCCGGAGCGGAGCGCGGGCGACACCGGTGACGAGGGCACCTTCCTCGTGAGCGAGGCGGTCCGCGGCGAGGGGGCGCTGTTGCGCAACGCCGACGGCGAGCGGTTCATGCCCGACTACCACGAGGACGCGGAACTCGCGCCCCGTGACGTGGTCGCGCGGGCGGTCCGCGAGGAGCGCGAGACCACGGGTGTGGTGACGCTGGACGTCTCCTCGCTGGCTTTCGCCGAGGCGTTCCCCGACCTGGCAGCAAAGTGTGACTCTCACGGCGTCGACTGGACCGAGGGCATCCCGATTGCGCCGGCACAGCACTTTCTCTGTGGTGGTGTCGCCGTCGACGACCACGGGCGGGCCTCGCTGGACCGCCTGTACGCTGTCGGTGAGTGCTCGCGCACGGGCGTCCACGGCGCGAACCGCCTGGCGAGCACGTCGCTGCTGGAGGGACTGGTCTGGGGCCGTCGCGCCGGCCGGGACGCCGCCGGGCGCAGTCCAGAGCGGGTGGAGGCGCCGGAACTGCT
Organism: Halovenus sp.; assembly: GCA_028275145.1. GTDB lineage: Archaea > Halobacteriota > Halobacteria > Halobacteriales > Haloarculaceae > Halovenus. The sequence continues at coordinate 3,367 of JAQCNG010000068.1, forward strand.
CGACAGGGACCCGGACCTGCCGCCGGCGTTCGCCGGCGAGAAGTTCCACCGACTCCGCCGGGTGATGGACGAGCAGGTCGGCATCGAGCGGACCCCGCAGGGTCTCGCCCGCGCCCAGAGCGTGTTGCGCCGACTGAAAGGTGAGGTCGACGCCTACATCCGCACCCGGACCTCCCGCTCGCTGTACGAACTCCGTGCGGCGTCGGTTGTCGCGTTGCTGGTCGCACGCGCGGCGGCCGAAAACGACCAGTCGGCGGGCTGTCACCACCTGGTGGAGGCGTAGATGCTCACCGACAGCCACGTCGAGCGGTGGTTGCGCGAGGACGTCGGACACCACGACGTGACAAACAGCGTCCCCGGCGAGACAACCGGTCGCCTCGTCCCGAAAGAGCCTGGTGTCGCCGCGGGCGTCGGGGCAGCGGCCGCCGTCTTCGAGTACCTCGACGTCGATGTCACCGACCGCGTGACAAACGGCGAGCGCGTCGCCCCGGGGGAGGCAGTGTTGCGGGTCTCGGGGCCGGCGCAGGCGGTGTTACGCGGCGAGCGCGTCGCGGTCAACGTTGCCGCCCACGCCTCCGGTGTCGCCTCCCGCACGCGCGAGGCAGTCGACGCCGCCCGCACGGTCGACGACGATGTGTCCATCGCGGGGACCCGCAAGACGACACCGGGACTGCGCGGCATCGAGAAGCGTGCCGTCGCCGCCGGTGGCGGTGACACACACCGACTGACCCTCTCTGGGATGGTGATGGTGAAGGACAACCACATCGCCGAACTCGGCCTCGAACGGGCCGTCGGGCGCATCCGCGAGCGGACCTCCTTCGCGACAAAGGTCGAGGTGGAGGCCGAAACCGCCGGAGAGGCCGTCCGGGCGGCCGAGGCCGGCGCCGACGTGGTGCTGTTCGACAACTTCGACCCGTCGGGGCTGGCCGCCGCAGTCGAGACGCTGCCGGCGGGTGTCCTCGCGGAGGCGAGCGGGGGCATCACAGTCGAGACGGTCCCGGAGTACGCCGGGACCGGTGTGGACATCATCTCTCTGGGGTCTCTGACCCACTCCGCGCCGGCGCTGGATTACTCGTTCCGGACCGGGTGACAGGTCAGACTCCGCCGAGACGCCGATACACGACAGACGAGCGGAGCGTCGAACCGAGCGCGAGAGCGACCGTGAGGAACCGAACTCCTCCTGGACTGGGGGGTGACCGCAGGCCAAGGTGTGTCGGCGGCCGATAGACGCCACGTATAAGCGCCAGCCGTTCGTTGTTCGTCACATGAAACTCCGGAACGTGCTCCTCGGTGTTGCAGGAACCGCCGGCGCAACCGTTCT
>JAQCNG010000076.1 GCA_028275145.1 Halovenus sp.
AGATATCGCCGTCGAGGTCGTACACCCTGGCAAGCGGGGACTCCTCGCCCAGCGAACCGGACAGCGGGTGTCCCTCGGTGACGAACGCGGCCCGCTCACCCCAGGCTCCAAAGGAGTGCTGTGGGTGGGCGCTCCGGCGAACGTCCGGACACGAGCGGAAACACTCCGCGATTGCACCCATCCCCCGCGTGGGCGTGACCGCCGGCCTGTAGGGTGGCATCTCCTCGCGAATCGTGTCGTACCAGGAGTCGGGAACCGGCGGGTTCCCCATGTCGTCGGGGTCCATGTTCCCGGGGGAGTGTGTCGGCATCACGAGCGTCCCCCTCGGCCCGAGCACCTGCTGGAGGGCGTCCACGACGGCGGGCGGGCCACCACAGACCCAGCCCAGCGCGGAGAGTGACCCGTGGACCAGCAGTGTCTGCCCGCGCTCGACGCCCAGTTCGCGCAGGTCGCCGGCGATTACCTCGGTCGTGACTGGCTCCGTGGACCGCTCCTCGGGGGGTGTGTCGCTCATCGGTTTGCCTGCTCGGCCGGAGCGAATAAATCCTGTGGACCGGGTGCCCGGCGGGCAACCCGCGGCGGGGGTGGCTCTCGGGCACGACGACGCTCTCAGCCCCGACTGTACAGGTCGAGTGTCCGCGTCGTCACAGCCTCGCGTTCGATCAGGTCGAGGTAGGTGTCGGCAACCTGGTCGGCCGAGAGTGCGCCCTCGGCGGCCGCGTCCGCGGGTGCGACGCTCGACCCGATGCGGACGTACGTGACCTGCACGCGCTCCAGAGCGGCCGCGAGCGACGTGGCCAGCCCCTCTGCCGCGGGTGCGACTGCACCCCACTCCACCTGTCCCGTGACCCCACCGTCTGCGAAGGTGGTGCCGCTGAAGATGACCGTCCCCTCGGTCTCCTGGAGGTCCTCGCGGACGGCCTGGACACAGGCGAGCGAACCGGCCACCCGGACCGCGAAGATCGACTCCAGACGGTCGACAGTCGCCTGCTCGACCGGACGGCCACCCCCGCCCGTGGCGTTCAACACCAGCACCGAGACCGGCCCGAACGCGGCCCGGACGGCCTCGACCCCCTGCTGGACCGCCTCGGTGTCGGTGATGTCGGTCGGCACCGCCAGCGCGCCGTCGCCGAGGTCCGTGGCGAGTTGCTCGATAAACGACCCGGAGCGGGCGAACAACCCAACGTCGTAGCCGGCCCGGTGGAGTCGCCGCGCCACGCTCTCCCCGATTGTCTGTCCGACACCCGCGACGATTGCTGTCTCGCTCATGGCCACCGTACGGATGTCCCAACAAAGTAGTTTGGTCGGCTGTGCGGACTGCGACATGAGCGGCCCCCGTCACCGCGGCCGACACAGCGGCGGCTACTCTCACCGTGAATCCGAACCTGCTAAACCGGGTGTGACCGAACGGGGCGCATGAAACAGGCACGAATCGACACCGGCGACGACATCGAAACCGGCCGGTACGAGGACGAGACGGTGGTCACGGAGACGGGGCGCTTCGAGGTTGGCGTCGACGGGGCGTTGCGGGCACCCTGTGACCCCGGAACCGTCTACTGTGTGGGACGGAACTACGCGGCGACGCTGGACCAGATGGACTACGAGCGCCCAGACCAGCCCGACTGGTTTATAAAGCCCGCCGTCGCCGCCCACGACCCCGGCGCTCCAATCGAGTACCCCGCCCAGACCGACGAACTGACCTACGCCGGCGAACTCGCGGCGGTCATCGGCCACGAGTGTGCTGCCCTCGACAGTGAGGCGGCGGTCCGGGACGCGGTGCGTGGCTGGACGATTATGAACGACCTCGACGCGCTCGACCAACCCGGACGAACGGCCCGGAAGGCCTTCGACGGGTCGGCCCCGCTCGGACCCGTCGTCGAGACGGACCTCGACCCGCGTGCGCTCAAGATGACGACCCACGTCGGCGGCGAGCTCCGCCAGGAGGCCACGACCGAGCGGATGCTGTTCGACCCCTTCGAGGTGCTCACCTTCCTCTCGGAGCGGTACACCTTCCGGCCCGGCGATGTCGTTGCCTTTGGCAGTCCCGCCAACCCCGGCCTCGTCGAACCCGGCGAGACGGTCGATATCTGGTACGAGGGTATCGGTACGCTTCACAACACCGTGGTCGAATCCGGTGAGTGACAGCATGATCGGTCTGACACTCATATAGCTGAAGATAGTCCTAATTTATATGTATGTGGAGCGGCGAGTATCGAGTAGCATGTCATGGAGGGATGGTCTGTCGGCACGGGAGCGCGTGACCAGGGTCATCCGGAGTGTAACCACCCCGAAGACGGTCAACTGGGTCGCCCAGGAGGCGGACGTACACTGGAACACAGCCGAGAGTCATCTCGAGGATCTGGCCGACGAGGGGAGCGTACGCCGCGTCAGGAACGGGGAGCAGACGACGTACGTGCCCGATTTCACCAAACAGTACGTCGAGGAGATTCGGCGGCTCGCACTCGAACACACAGCAGCGCAACTCCGGGACGAACTCGTCGCTGCCACCGAGCGAATCGGGGAGATTCGTGACCAGTACGGCGTCGAGACGCACGAAGAGCTACAGCAGTCGCTCGCAGATCCGGAGACCTCACCGGCGGAAACCCGGGACCGACGCCGTGCGCTCCGGGAGTGGGAGCAACAGCGGGATGCGCTCACGCTCGTCGAACACGCCCTCTCGCTACAGGAGGATCTCCGTGCTGTCGACCCGTACGCCGACGTTCCGGGTGACGACGCCGACGAGAACCGACCTGCACCCGGTGAACTGGCCTGAGATGGGCCCCGTTTGCTTCATCCTGCTGGTCAACCGCGGGAATCTCACCAGACACCAGCTCTACCGGGATGTCTCCGACCGAATACAGAACGAGCCAGGCTGCGATGTCGCATACTACGTCCCGAGTCGGGTGCGCCCACAGCGAGTGGTCGCGGAGTTCGAGCCGGAACTCCTGTTCGGACAGCAGTACGCCGCCGGCACGTGCCGACTGGAAATCGAGTTCTGGTTTCCCGACGGGGTGGACCACGAACGGTACAGAATCGAGTGGGTCGAGCCAGAGCGCAATCTCGGTGTGGGATGGCATCAGGACGGAACCCACTCCTCGCTCGGCCCCTGCCACATCCAGCTCGAGTACAGGGGACGGACAGTCGAGAGAGAACGCGCGGAGTTCCCCGACCGACACCCCCTGAACGTGCTGGACGTGCGACTGGACCAGTTGCGTTCGCTCGTACCGAATCTCGACTGGGAGGGCGAAACCCCGTCATTGCCGAGCAGCGGCCTCGCAGGCGGACCGTGAACTGTTTCGGGGTCAAGTGGTTCGGGAGACCCCGTCTCTTGTCATCACGGAAGACTGCGTCTTCCGAACGACCCCGAGGCACTTGGACTGCTCTGCCTGTAGAGAAGCTACCGCTCGGGGTGAGTCGGCGCGTCGAACCCACCGCGGACGAGCGGCTTCGCGATGTGTCGCCGGGCACACGGGGGCACCTCGTACCAGCCCGGTTCGAGGTCCCGTTCGACCGGTCGCTCGATTTTCTCCTCGGCGGCAGTTTTGCAGTCCCGACACCGGTAGCCCGCGTTCCGTCCGGCGGAACTCATCGACCGGCCACAGTCGGGACAGGTCGGCGTGACCAGTTCGGTCCTGACAAGCTCCCGTACAGCGAACTTCTCGAGTTTGAGTGTGCCGCTGCTCACCTCCCCACAGGCGGTGATGCGGTCGCCCGGCCGGAGCGCACGCACCCGGTCGCGGAACCGCTTCGTCGGTTCGAACGCCGCGGCCCCGAGGTACGCACCCGCGCTGCTCGCCCCGCTGTCGCCCGGGTCGCCGGGTTCCGTTCCGAGTCCGAGGAACACGTGCCCGCCCTCGCGTGTCTCGGGTGCGGACCGGACCGTCGCGTCCACCCGGTAGCAGCCACCATCCTCGACAGTCGATAGCATTCCCGGCCGGAGGTGGGCGTCGGTTCCCTGGTTGGTGACGAACACCCGCCGTTGCGCGACGGGTTCGCTCTCGATGCGGTCGGCAACCGCCTGCACCGCACCGGGTGTCTCACCGCGAATCCCGTGGAGCACGGGTCCCGGGGTCCGGGGCACACAGACCGCTGTGTCCTCGACACGGTCGACCGTGTCGAACACCTCGGGGTATGCGGCCTCGGCGGCCCGGAACACCGAGTCGCGGTCGACCTGCCGGTCGGTCCCCCAGCGCTCGCGCTCCCGGTAGGAGAGACACTCGTAGGTCCACGAATCGAACGCCCGCCACGCGCCCGCCGCCGCGAGTGCGCCCACGACCCCGCGGCCGTTGCCCCGCGTGACCCGTCCGAAACCGGCCTGCTCGCAGAGTCGGCGGGCCCCGGCCGGCGAACACCGCTCGCGGACTGCACGCTCGGCAAACGCCACAACCCGTTCGGGCACCCCGTCGGGAGCCACGCCGGCGACGACCGCACCGGGGTTGGTCCGGTCGTCTTCGGTCGCCGCCAGGTCGATGACCCCCTCGACAGCGTCCAGC
>JAQCNG010000099.1 GCA_028275145.1 Halovenus sp.
CGCCGGCGGCGACCCCGCCCGCCTCAAGCGGACGCTCGGCCGGGGTCTGCTCCGCGAGGACGCCGGTTTCCACACCAACCAGAACCTCGGCGCGGCCATCCGGCGGTTCGACGCGCTCGAGGACAGCGGGGAGCGCCGCCTCGCGCTGACCGCCGGCGCGCGCTATCTCGCGGCACACACCCCGACCCGGCGCGAGAACGAACAGACCTTCTCGATTGCCACCCGCCTGCACCGCGGCGAACGACTCCACGAGAGTACCGGGTGAGCAGCCGCTTGCAGACACGGTCTGTTCGGCCGTGGAGTCGACCGACGATGCGTTCATGTGGCTCGGACCGCTACAGACAGCCGTGACCTCGACAGCAGACAGCCCGGAGATTCCGGTCCATGAGGGCAAGGAGGCAATCGAGCGGGCCTACGCCAGCGCCGAACAGGAGGGGGTGCCGTTCGTCGCCATCGAGTGCTACGACGAGGGGTACGCGTTTACCTACGACCTGCTGCCGGCAGGGAAACGGCTCACACCGGCAATCAGAAAGGAGGTGCAGGTCCGACTCACAGCCGAACTGGAGGATATCGTCGGCAGCGACACGGCAACCGCCGAGGTGAGCAAGTCGGTCAGTGACTCGCTGGGGCACGTCTCCCTGCTCGGCTCCGAGGCCGAGGCCCGGCGGGTCGCACGGGTGGTTGCGCCGGTCGTACTCGACGAGGCCAACTGGCTCGACGGCTGAGCCGATTGGCCAAACATATTACTATCACAGACCGGAATCGTATATGCATGTCGACGGCACGTACGTTCGGCAGACTCGCAGTCGTACTGGTCGGGACAGTCGTCGCGGCCGGTGTCGGTATCGCGCTGTTCTGGGTGGTCCCCGAGTTCACCGCCCTGGGCATCGTCGAGACAGTTCTGATTGCGGCGCTCACGGTGAGCGGCCTGGTGATGGCGGGACGTCTGGCCGGGGAGATATTCCCGGGGTACAACGTCGCGGAGGTCGAGGTCGGGGACGTCATCACACGGGACGGGGGGAGCCCCGGCCCACTGCCGACCGGGGGCGGCGGGACGCCGGCGGACGACATCGTCGAGCAGATAGAGCAGGCAGACGCCGACGGCAACGTCGAGGCGCTCATCGTGAAACTCAACACACCCGGTGGCGCAATCGTCCCGAGCGACGACATCCGCCGGGCGGCCGAGGAGTTCGACGGCCCCACCGTCGCCTATGCCGAGGACCTGGCCGCCAGCGGCGGCTACTGGATCGCGAGTGGCTGTGACGAGTTCCACGCCCGCGAGAACGGCATCGTCGGCTCCATCGGGGTCGTCGGCTCCCGACTCGGACGAACGGGCCTCGCGGAGAAGGTGGGCCTGGACTACCGGCGACTGGTCGCCGGCGAGTACAAGGACGCGGGGTCGCCCTGGCGCGAGTTCGAGGAGCGCGACCGGGAGTACCTGCAGTCGTTTATAAACGAGTCGTACGACAACTTCGTCGAGACAGTGGCGGAGGGCCGGGACATGGACGAGGAGTTCGTCCGTGACACCGAGGCCCGTGTCTACTCCGGCAGGGAAGCAAACGAGAACGGCCTCGTCGACAGCTGTGGCCCCCGCGAGGAGATGGAGGAACGCATCGCCGACCGCATCGGGGTCGACGAACTCAGCATCGAGGAGTTCGAACCCGAGCAGGGGATCACCGACCGTATCGGCGTCGGCGCCCGCTCGGTCGCCCGGGCGTTCGGCGAGGGCGTCGCCAGCGTGTTCGTCGGCGACGACGGGAAACCGCCGATTCGTACCTGAGACCCGACCGCCACAGCCGGAACTGCAACGGGAGGGCAACCAGGTTGGGGGTCGCGCGTACGCGCACCCGAGAGATATGTGTCTCATCTGCTGGAGAAAACGGCTCGTCGGCTCAGAATTTCGCCAGCAGACGGCGGTAGAACTCGGCGTCGCCCCCGCCGTCGTCGGCGAGTTTCTCGACGATGAGCTCCGGTGTCGACCGGGCGAGTGCGCCTTTCACCGGCGAGCGGTCGACCTGGAGTTCGCCGTCCGTCAGGCCGTGGGCCTCGATACCGTCGACGGCGAGTTCGGTGGTGGCGGCCTCGCGTATCTCCCGGGCGAGATGCGAGACAAAGACCGCGGTGGCCTCGCGGTCGGCGAGTTCCTCCAGGATACCCGCCACGATGAGCGCGCTCGCGCCGG
>JAQCNG010000120.1 GCA_028275145.1 Halovenus sp.
GAGACACCAGACCGACCCCCGGTGTCGTCGAGGCGGCGTCGGACGCCTCACTGCTCGTATACAGCGCGATGTTCACCGAGGAACAGTCAGAGAGGGCGCGGTCTACCGGCCACTCGACCGCCGTCGAGGCGGCACAGGTTGCGTCTGAATCAGGGAGCGAGAAACTCTGGCTCACGCACATTTCCCCGAGACACGAGGACGACGAACAGCGCCTGGAATCACAGGCAAAACAGGCGTTCGAGGGAGAGGTCGTCGCAGCCAGAGACGGGGATTCCACCGAACTGTGACAGCACACACGACTGCCCGTCTCGGGCGCCGACCGTTTTTCTCTCCCGGACTGGTCGAGACGACCGGTCGTCCTGCACCGTTTCGACCCGGGACACCGTCGAACTGAACGTCCGTCCCGGTCGACCCACAGGGACCAGACCGCACGGAACAGCGAACCGACCCGCCGAGAAAATATCAGCAGATATGTGTAACAAAACACTTTTGCCAGAAACACTCTTAGCGGTGTCTGTTACGAATCAAAAACCTCATCGCGTTGTTTTTGGTTCGTTCTCCGGGGAGGTGGCCGGCCGACCCACCAGCAAAGTACCGGGGTCTCGGTCACAGAGCGGACCGGTGCCACGGTGGTCGTCACGACCGGCCAGCACCACTGCACGGAGACGAGTCGACCCGACAACCGCCCCGACACCCACACGAGCAATGAGCCAACCTGTTCCAACACCCGTGACCACGACCGAGGTAGTCGACCGATGACCGTCTTCGCCTTCGACCGCGACTGGACAGTCGACGTCAACCCACACCCGAACCGGCAGGCCGTCCCCCTGGACTGGGTGCGAACACTCGCCCACGAGACAGCCCACCCGGTCTACGCAATCGGCAACCAGGACCTGGCCGACGAGGCGGCCATCCCGGGGGTCGTCGACATCGTGGGCAAGCACCCCGACGACTGGGGGGCCTGGCTCGGCGACAAGCGCCCCGACGGCCGCTACGAGCAGTTTCCCCAGCGTCGGGAGCGACTCGCCCTGATCGCGGAGCTACACCCCGAGGCCAGTGACTACGTGGTCGTCGACGACCTCGACCTGAGCGACGTCGACGGCTGGGACCACTACCACGCCTGGGAGTTCGTCCCCGCGGTGAAACGCGGCGACGTCCACCCGGGACTTCCGTGGGTCGGCGAACCGCTGCCCGACGGCGGCGAGCAACTGGACGACAGCCCACCCCCCACCGACAACGGGTCCGCCGACGACAGCGGCGGGTCGCCCACAGCAGGGCAGAGTGGACTGGTCATCGCCACCCTCGACGGTCCGGACCCGGCGTCGCTGTCTACCTTTCTCGACGAGCACGACGGTGTCCCGGGGTACAAGCTCACCATTGCCGGTGACGACGGACGAGCCGTCCAGAGTTGCTACGACCTCGACGTTATCGACTGTTCCGTCGACCGCCCGGAGAGCGACCCGCTCGTCTGGTGTACGCCAGTCCGGGAGACCGAGGAGCGGTTCCACGCGTCTATCGACGATATCGAGCAGGTAACCGCAGTCGGCGGCACGCCGCCGGACCTGGTGTTGAGTTACGGGGAGCGGCCCGAGCAGCGGGCCCGCGTGCTGCGGCGACTCGCCGAGGACCACCCTCACGCTGTTCGGGTCCCCGCGGTGCTGTCGTTGCTCGAAACCCCGGACGACGCTCCCCCAGGCGGCACAGACGAGCGTCACAGCTGCATCGCCGAGTCTCTGCGGGCCCTCTCGCTGGTCGCCGCGGAGCGACCGGCGGACTGCGTGCCGGCACTCCCGGCACTCGAGAGGGTACTGCGCGAGGGTCCCGCCGCAGGTGACGCAGTGAAAACGATGCGACTGGTCGCAGAGGCCCGCCCCGCCGACGTCGCAGCGCGTGTCGGCGCTGTCGTCCCCTGGCTCACCGCCGAGGAGACGTTCGAGCGGTGCGAGGCTACCCGCTGTCTGGTCGCACTCGCAGAGGCAGCGCCGACCGACGCTGTCGACGCGGTCGACCCGCTCGCGTCGGTGGCGAGAGACGGCGGCCCCTGTCGGCCCTACGCCGTCTACGCGCTGTCGTGTGTCGCCGCCGAGTTCCCCGACGCTGTCGAACCTGTCGCCGAGACGCTCGGGGGTGTGGTGGCCGACGACGCCGCGTCCGACGGCGTCCGTTCGAACGCACTGTCGGCACTCGGCCGGGTCGTCGGGGAGCACCCTGGGGTCGGGGTTCCCGTCGTCGACGAGGTGGTCTCGCTGTTCGACAGCGACACCGCCACCCCCCGGAACAACGCGATCGGTCTGGTCGGCGACGTTGCGAAACGCCACAGTGACGTTGTTGCCTCCCACGTCGCAGCCCTGGCCGGGGCGGTAACCGACGACGACACGACCACGCAGATAAACGCCAGTGTGACACTCGCGCGGGTGGCCGAGGACGCCCCCGGGCACGCGACAGTCGCAGCCAACGAGTTGATGACGGTGCTCGAGGCCGACCACGAGGAGGTGCGCCGGAACGCCTGTCGGGCGCTCGGGCAACTCGCCGCCGCGCTTCCCGACGACGCCGGGTCGGACGGGGAGACTGTGGCGGCAGACGACCCCGGGAACCCAGACAGAGCGACCGTCGCGGCCGCTCTCGAGCACCGACAGCAGGCCGACGAGGCCGTCGCGGTGTCCCGGGCGGCGGAGCAGGCGCTCGGCCGCATCCGCTCGGCGGAGGGCCCGCGATGACCGACAGCACCGGGCCGTCGACGGACCCCTCTGACAGGTTCGACCCGGTCGCGGGGTCGTCAGCCAGACACCAGCCAGATTGCGACGCCGGCGAGCACGACCCCAACTCCCTTTCGCAGAGTAAAGGGTTCCTCGAGAAACACGATGCCGATTATCGCCGACAGCACGAAAAACGTCCCGAAGATCGGGGCAACAACGCTCACAGGCCCCAGTTCCAGCGCACGGTAGTACGCGACGATTGCAACTGCGAGTAACACACCCGCTGCGTACATGTACTGTGCCGACTCGTGTACGAGATAGCCCGAGACGCTCACGTCCGAGAACACGAGGAGGCCGGCCGCCGTGACGAACAGGATGCCGTTCGTCGTGACGACGACAACCTCGCTCGGGATGTCACTCGTCGCGATGCTGACCAGCGGGGCAACGAGTGCGTACGCCAACACCGAGAAGAGTGCCCACCAGAGATAGTTCATACCCTCTGCTGGGCCCCGAACCGACTTGGTCTGTTTGGTTCTCGACGGGCGGCGAAATCGGGCACCGGGAGACAGTGTCCGCTTGGAGGGCGTCGTCGACACTGCGGACAGTATCGG
>JAQCNG010000167.1 GCA_028275145.1 Halovenus sp.
TACTGCAGTGACATCACGCACTGTGAGCTGTCCCGTCTCCGACATCGTCCAGACGGCGTCGTCGATATTCCGGAACGTCCGCCCGTTCTCGTGGTGTTCGATATCGCCGTCACGGTCCGCGTCGAATGCCAGCTCTCGAATCGGGCGAATCCCCTCTGCTGTGTGAACGAGCGTCTCACCGGTCACACACCGCATCTTATCGAGTTCGTCCACCGCCGCGATACCCTGGTCGGCGAGCACGAGCGCACCCGCCTCGAGTGTCCACTGCTGGCCGTCGCCGAAATCGTCGCGCACGGCCGCAGCAGTGAGCCCTGCCGACGTTGCCCCCTTCCCCGAGGTGTACACCGAGCGGGGCGCGATGTTGTCGACGTACTGCAGCAGGGCAGAGTTGTGTGACACGATACCCTCGGAGATGTACGCGTGTGTCTCGGCAACTTCGAGGTCGTAGACCCACTCGTACTCCGGTTCGACGACCGCTATCGACTCGATTCGGTCACAGCCGAGCTCTGCCGCGACGGGTGACTGGCCCGACATCTGTGACTGCACGGCGACCCGGCCGCCGTCGGCCGACAGACCGACCGCGCGCTCACTCGCGTCGGAGCCACCGGCAGACCGGAGCGCCGCCAGCGTCGCTCCCTCTGAGAGTTCCGACGCCTCGACGGAGGTGAGACGGCCTCTCCTCCGCACGAACAGCGGATGCGAGGAGGTGACCTCGAGTTCTCGCCCGCTCGCGGTGTGGATGCGATACATCTGGTCAGGTGCCTCGCGTTTCCACACCTGTGTCGCGCGACCCTCCTGTACGGTCTCTCCATCCGCGGTGAGGACCTCGATATCGGCCGCCCCCCGATATCCGTCCTCTATCTCTACCGGGTCGTCGAGATGCTCCTCGACGATATCTCCCAGTTTCCGTGCCCGTCCATCGGCCAGCAGTACGTCGGTGTCGTAGTGTTGGCACTTCCCGGTTCCCGGATCTCCTATCAGCAGCATGTGAAGATCACCGCGCGTACGCGAGCCGTCCGGGAGAAACTTCGTGACACCCGAGAACAACTGGAGCGCCATCGCGGTTTTCTCCTTTTCATAGCCGTAGATAGAGGGTGCGATTGCGCCCTGAATCTGCTCGTAGATGTCGGGGTCACTCGAGAGTTCGATTATCTCCTTTTTGTCCTCGTCGGTGATGTCCATCTCCTCGAACTCCTCGTCCTCGACCTCCACGGCGAGTCCCTCCATGTAGATGTCGAACATGGGTGATTTCTCCTGCTGACTCCCCTGTTGTTCGAGTTTGAGTACGCCCGTGACCGAGACGTGGTCACCCGGCGTCACCTCGCCGGTGATGTCGTCCTCGATGTTGATGTCGATGCTCTGTGGGGTCTCGCCGCCGCGCAGTCCCTCCGGGGATTCCTGGACGCGGAGTTTCTGGGCGTCGATGAACTCCGACTGGTCGTAGTTTATCTGGAACGGGCCCTGTCGCTCGCAGCCCTGGCACTCGTGGGGTTCCTGGAAGTCGCCGCTGTCCTGCGGGATGCGCGAGAGCGTGCCACAGCGCTGGCACTCGAAGGCGGCGGTGGTGATCTTCGGGCGAACGTCGGTGGCCTTCCGGATGATGCCCTGGACCGCGATGAGCATCCCGCGGTGGTCCGACCGGATTGCGCGGATGTCGGTCGTCTCCGGCAGGCCTCTCGGGCGCACGTGTGCCTGCCCCAGCGAGACGTCCACCGGCAGGTCGTACAGGCGAAGCGCCTCCTCGGCGTACCGGCGCAACTGGACGGGCTTGTTCCGGAAGTCGTCTGCGAGGTCCGTGTCGAACCGCGAGAGGTCCCCCCAGTCGATGTACAGCGACTTCTGGTCGCTGGGGTACTTCTGGGCGAGTTCCGCTATCTCGTTGCGGTAGTAGCTCCTGTAGAACTCCTCGAACCTGTCGATTACCTCGGTGTCGTCCGGACGGGCCATCTGCTGGGACACTGTTTGTGCCCCCTCGGTCAAGAAGGTTGGCAAAGCAGAGTGAAACTGGTCGTGCCGGAGCGTCGTCTCGGCGCGCTCGACCACTGGCAGTCTGGCCCGGCCGCTCACTGCGAGACCACCACGCTGTCAGCGGGAGTCGACCGGAGCCCCCAACCCGCACGCTCCAGGGCCGGTCCTCCGGGCGGTGTCACCGGATGGCGTCTACACGGCTGATGCCGTCGACCTCCTCGACAACCTCGACGACGGCATCCGGGACGAACTGCTCCCAGTCACCGTCCCGGGCCATCAGTTCGCGTATCTCGCTCCCCTTTAAATTCTCGCGGTCGAACATCTCGGTCTGGTGGACGTCGATACCATCCTCGCGGAACAGGCGAATCACGAGCGGATTGTTCGAGTAGGCCACGTCGAACCACGGTGACATGCTCTCGACGTGGCTGACCCACACCGAGTTGCGGTCCATGTCGTCGAGCGGGACCACGTAGGTTGTTGTTTCGAGCGAGGCGAGCGTGTTCTGTATCATCATGATGCGCTCCCCGGCGGTGAACGGGTTGCGTGGTTCGTGCGATGCGTCCGCGCTGCCGATACCGAGTACGAGTTCGTCCACCTCGTCGATGATATCCTCGACGACCCGCATGTGACCCTCGTGAAACGGCTGGAAGCGGCCGATGAGAATGCCACGGGTGGTGTCCATTGTTCCGGTGTGGTGTGTCGCCGGTAATAAAGCCCCCGTGTTGGGACCGACCGGGTCGGCAAGATACCGTCCAAGTCTTGCGATTAGGCGTTTCGTGCCGGCACACGGGGGGAGAAAGTATATCAGTCGACAGCCCTTCCATAACAGTAGAGAAACGGCTGTATGAGTAACGATAACGACGCTCCGGAATCCGACCGGGATTCGAGCGACACGTTCGAGCCACCCGCTGGCGGTCCGTCGGCGCCGGACGACAGTCGGGACTCGTCGGAGGACCCTGACGACGACTACAGGTTCCCCGAGACGAGTTCTGACATCTCCGTGCCGGACGACTCGTCGGAGGGCGACGCGGACGGCTACGGCCCCCAGGGGGGCGACCACACGCCCGGGGAATCGAACCCTCACGGTCCACAGGATAACGGCGAACACGCGGAGGACCTGCTGGAGGAGGCACTCGGACGTGACGTGGACGCGGACATGGAGGTCGACGAGGAGATCGCCGAGGACGACCTACTCGGCGGACTCATGGTCGACAGCTCCGCCGATATCGAGGTCCCGGACAGGCTAGTTGACCAGGTAATTGGACAGGACCACGCCCGCGAAATCGTGCTGAAGGCGGCGAAACAACGCCGACACGTCATGATGATCGGCTCGCCGGGAACCGGCAAGTCGATGCTGGCGAAGGCGATGAGCCAGCTGCTCCCCAAAGAGGAGCTCCAGGACGTGCTCGTCTACCACAACCCCGACGACGGCAACGAGCCGAAGGTCCGGACGGTCCCGGCGGGGAAAGGCGAGCAGATTGTCGATGCTCACAAGGAGGAGGCCCGCAAGCGCAACCAGATGCGGACCTTCATCATGTGGATTCTCATCATCCTGGTGCTCGGGTACGCACTCATCATCGTCCAGCAGATTCTGCTGGGCATCCTCGCCGCCGGTGTCGTCTATCTGGTGTTCCGGTACATGTCACGCGGGAACGACGCGATGGTGCCGAACCTGCTGGTCGACACCTCCGAGCAGCAGACCGCGCCGTTCGAGGACGCCACCGGCGCACACGCCGGCGCACTGCTGGGCGATGTCCGTCACGACCCGTTCCAGTCGGGCGGCATGGAGACGCCCAGCCACGACCGCGTCGAGCCTGGTGCCATCCACAAGGCAAACAAGGGCGTGCTGTTCGTCGACGAGATCAACACGCTCGACATCCGCTCCCAGCAGAAGCTGATGACCGCCATCCAGGAGGGGGAGTTCTCCATCACCGGGCAGTCGGAGCGCTCCTCGGGTGCGATGGTCCAGACGGAGCCGGTGCC
>JAQCNG010000131.1 GCA_028275145.1 Halovenus sp.
GTATGACCGTCGTCGTCCTCGGTATCGACGCCCTGGACCCCGAGCTCGTGGACCCCGGAGACCACCCCGCGCTCACGCTAAATGCACACGGCCCAATCGAGACGATATCGAGTGTCGCGGGCGAGCCGAGCACACACGAGCTCTGGCCGACCATCATCACCGGGCTCACGCCGGCCGAACACGGGCTCAAGCTCGAGGACGGGGTGGCCTGGGAGAACCCGCTGCTCCGGACCGGCAGTTCGGTCGCCGACACCGTTCTCCCCGACGCGGTCCAGACGCGCATCGGGGCCTGGCTGCTCAACAACACCGACGAGGACGCGTTTCGGATGCCCGCGAGCTACTACGAAGAGCGCGGGCTCTCGACACTACTCGACGGTGAGAGCCGCCGGGCTATCGGGGTGCCGAACTACGTCGTCGAGGAGACCGAGGACCGCGAGCACCAGCTCAGACGGGAGATGGGCGAACTGTTCGAGCGTGACCCCGACGCGACGGGCGGCCACGAGTCTGCCGACCCGCGGACGTTCTACGAGCAGTGCATGGAGATGGCGATGGTCCGGACTGCGCGGGTCCGCCGGGCGCTCCGGAGCCGACGCCACGAGCTCGTCTTTGGCTACACGAGCGGGCTCGATCTTATCGGCCACGTCAGTCACGACCGACCGGCGCTGCAAGAGCGGGCCTACCGCGAACTCGACGAGGTCGTCGGCGAACTCAGGGACGATCTGCGGGAGGGGGACGAGTTGGTGCTCGTCAGCGACCACGGCCTCCAGGAGGGGCTGCACACCGACGAGGCGATGATCGCCGCGACCGACCCCAGGGTGGTCGATGCCGTCGGCGGTGTACTCGATATCAGGAACGCGGTCGAGGAGCTGCTGGAGCGGGGTGAACACACCCCCGATCGCCGCGACGACCGGACAGGGGGGCTCGAATCCGAGGCCGTACAGGAACAGCTCGAGGACCTGGGGTACGTTTAGCGACCCGAACACCGATGACAGAAACCCCAAACGTCGTCTGGCTCACACTCGACAGCGTCCGGCAGGACCACACCACGATGGGCGGGTACGACCGGGAGACGACACCACGGATACAGAAGCTCGCCGACAGACCGGACGGGGTGGCGTTCTCGTCGTGTCTCGCACACGCCCGTGCCTCGGCGACATCGGTGCCGTCACTGCTGAGCGGGACCTACCCCTCCCGGCACGGCACCTACTACCCCGGGGGTCGACGGCGTTTCCCGAAGGGCTCCCGCTGGCCGCGGAGCTGTTTCGCGAGGCGGGCTACCGGACAGTCGGGGTCTCGAACAACGAGTACGCGGGGTCGCTCACCGACGTCGACCGGGGGTTCGACGAGTTTACGCTGCTCGGCTCCTCACCGGGTGAGATTCTCGACAGTGCCGGTCTCCGGAACGTGCTGAAGTTCCTGGGCAACCTCCGCAGCCACTCGGTCGGGCTCTCGACAGACACTCACGCCCACTCCGGGGCGTATCTGCTCACCGAGATAGCAAAGGAGCGGGTCCGGTCGGCCGACGAGCCGCTTTTCATGTACGTGCACTACAACGAACCCCACCGGGCGTACTACCCGC
>JAQCNG010000136.1 GCA_028275145.1 Halovenus sp.
GCACGCTGGTCGGCGAGATATTCGCCCCCGAGCAGTCGGCCGCACCGGCGTTCTACCTCATCGGCTGGGGTGTGCCGACGCTCGATGCCGACTACGCGATGCGTGACTGGTTCGGGCCGGACGCGAACTCCAAGATGGCAAACGACGAGCAGATAGAGAATCTGCTCGAACAGGCCACCAACACGACCGACCCGGAGGAGCGCCGGGATATCCTCCAGCAGGCGAACGCGCGTGCCCGCGACCAGGCCTACCGGGTGTTCCTCCACCAGCAGTTCAGCCTCTACGGCTACAACAGCGACATCGCGTGGGAGCCCCGGTCGGACGAGGACATCCTCGTCGAGGAGATGTCCAGCGCGCAGTAGTTGAACCGACCGCGGGATTTTAATCCTATGACCGCGAACAAAATCTAACTCCCGATGCAATACGGACGCTTTCTCCTGCGACGTGTCGTCCACAGCGTGTTCGTCATCTGGGGGGCCGCCACCGTCGTCTTCATGTTGCGGTTCCTCACACCGGGAGACCCGGTCACGGCACTCGCGCCGCCGGACGCCGGCGACGAGGTCCGCGCGGCGCTCGAACGGCGACTCGGACTGGACGACCCCATTCACATCCAGTACTTCGATTACATCACCGACCTGATGGTCGGCGACTTCGGCAAGTCGATGGAGGTTCTCGACCGGTCGGTGCTTGACTGGATCTTCTGGACCCGGTTTCTGCGCAGCGTCGAACTGGCTATCTCGGCGACGGTTGTCGCAATCGTCATCGCTATTCCGCTGGGGGTCATCAGCGCTCGCCGCCGCCACACGGTGTCGGACTACAGCGCGACGCTGTTCTCCCTCGGCGGCATCTCGACGCCGAACTTCTGGCTGGGGCTGATGCTCATCCTGCTGATTGCGGTGCCGGTGGGGTTCATCCCGACAGGAACCCCCGGTCCGTTGCTCCACGAGGCTGTCGGTGACCTGCTCGCTGGCGACCCGGGTACGCTGGGTGACTGGCTCCGGTTCATGCTCCTGCCGGCCATCACCCTCGGGACGTACTTCACAGCCCTGCTCACGCGGCTGACCAGAAGCGGGATGCTCGAGGAGATCGGCAAGGCCTACGTCAAGGCCACCCGTGCAAAGGGACTCCCCGAGACGCTCACGATGTACCGTCACGTGCTCCGGAACACGCTCATCCCCATCGTGACCATCCTCGGACTACAGCTCGGAACGCTCATCGGCGGGGCTATCATCACCGAAACCGTCTTCGAGTGGAACGGGCTCGGACAGCTGCTCATCGAGCGCATCAACGCGCGTGACTGGACCATGATACAGGGTATCGTCATCATCATCGCGATCGGTTTCGTCACCATCAACACCATCGTCGACCTCCTGTACGCGTATCTGGACCCGCGGGTGATGGACGAGTGAACAGGGCCGACCACAGAGAGCGTAACAGATCAACAATGACAACCGCAGTGAGAGACAGATGATATCGGACCGTGTAAAGGCGAGCCTGAAACGGGAGTTCTACCAGAGTCGGGCAGCACAGGTGGGGCTCGCGCTGGTGGTGATTATCACCCTCATGGCGGTGTTCGCGCCGATGATTGCCCCCCACGACCCGACTACTCAGCGCGTCGGCACGGGCGACACCGCGGAGTTGACCGACCTCCCGCCGATCAGCCCCGTTCCAGGTCACGAGTTCGTCGGCACGAGAGAACAGAGTATCGTGAACGAGACGACCGGGGAGTTCAGAAACGTGCAGGTGGAGGTGCCCGCGAACGCGAGTCACCCGCTCGGCACGAACGAGCGGGGTCAGGATATCCTCTCACGGGTAATCTACGGGGCCCGGGTGTCGATGCTGGTGGGTATACTGGGGGCGGCGCTGGCGGCGATTGTCGGTGTCCCGTACGGACTCGTCGCGGGTTACTTCGGCGGCCGACTCGACGACGGACTGATGCGAATCGGCGACGTTATGCTCGCCTTTCCGTCGCTCGTGCTGGCCATCGCGCTCATCGGTGTGTTCCGGGACTCCGGCTTTCACACGACCGACCTGCCGGACCCGTTCGTCGCGGCCGCGCAGGCGGATGCCATCCCGAACATCCTGATACCGCGGTCGGGACACGTCGCGACGATGCCCGAGGCGACCACGTTCCCGGTGACGGTGACACTGGTGGTGGCGCTGGTCAACTGGGTGTGGTTCGCCCGCATCGCCCGGGGCGAGGCACTCAGCATCCGCGCCGAGGAGTACGTCACCGCCGCGCGGGGCCTCGGGGCGAGCAACACGACCATCCTCCGCCAGCACATCCTGCCAAACGCCATCACGCCAATCATCGTGCTGGCGACCATCCAGGTGGCCTTTATTATCCTGCTCGAGGCCTCGCTGTCGTTTCTGGGCTTTTCGGGCACCAACCTCACCTGGGGGGCGGACATCCAGCAGGGCCGGAACGGGCTGAGCAGCGGCAAGTGGTGGGTGTCGACGATGCCCGGACTGGCGATTGTCCTCGCGGTCGTCGGGGTGAATCTGCTCGGTGACTGGCTCCGTGACGCGCTCGACCCGGGTATCCAGGGCGAGAGTGGGGGTGTCTGAGATGGCCGAACCACTGCTGCGCGTCGAGAACCTCAGCACCCGGTTTTTCACCGAGGAGGGACAGGTAAACGCCGTCGAGGGGGTCTCCTTCGAGGTCGAGCAGGGCGAGGTGTTCGGCATCGTCGGCGAGTCGGGGTCGGGCAAGTCCGTCACCGCGCTCTCCCTGGTCGACCTCGTGGAGTCGCCCGGCCGGGTGACCGACGGCTCGGTGTGGTTCCGCAAGCCCGACCTCGCCGAGCGCATCCGCGAGGACGACCCCGAAGCGGCGACGGAGGCCGTCGACGGCGAGATGGTCGACATCAGGCAACTCGACGAGAACGAGCGCCGGGCGCTCCGTGGGACGGACTTTGCGATGATCTTCCAGGACCCCACGAGCAGTTTCAACCCCTCGATCACCGTCGGCACACAGATCGCCGAGGCCGTCGAGGTGCAACGGCGCGCGGAGGCAAACCCCCGGACGCTGCGCTCGCGGACCCAGGGGTTCGGGCTGATGAAGTTTCTCACCACGTCGATGGTGCCCACCGTCGACTACGTCAGCGAGGAGTCCCGCGAGCGGGCCGTCGAGTTGCTCGACACCGTGGGTATCCCCGACCCCGCCGAGCGCGCCACCGAGTACCCCTACCAGTTCTCCGGCGGGATGCTCCAGCGGGCGATGATCGCACAGGCACTGGCCAGCGAGCCGTCGGTGCTGGTCGCCGACGAGCCGACAACCGCGCTCGATGTCACAATCCAGGCCCAGATACTCAACACGATGGCGGACCTGCAGGAGGAGTACGGCATGACGACGGTGCTCATCACGCACAATCTGGGTGTCATCGCGCGGATGTGCGACCAGGTCGGGGTGATGTACGCCGGCGAACTCGTGGAGCGGGGCACCCTGGGGGACCTCTTCGAGCGCCCCACCCACCCCTACACAAAGGGGCTACTCGGGAGCAGCCCCAGCCTCGAGGACGCGACCAAGCGCCTCCAGCCGATCGAGGGCAACGTCCCGAGCCTGCTCGACGAGGAGATGGAAGACCGGTGTTACTTTGCGGATCGGTGTCCAAAGGCGATGGAGGACTGTCTCCAGGACCCGCCCGAGTTCGACGCCGACGGGAGCCAACACCACCGCGCAAAGTGCTACCTGGCCGACCACGGGTACGAGTCCGCACTGCCGGAGGGGTACTTCGATGAGTAGTGACACGCCCGACTACGGGTTCACCGGGTCGACAGACGGCGAGGACGGCGAGGTGCTCCTGTCCGTGCAGGCGCTGAAAAAGTACTTCGACGAGGGTGTCTCGCTGCTGGACCGGATACTCGGGGGTGGAACAAACGCGGTGCGCGCAGTCGACGGTGTTAGCTTCGACGTCCGCCGGGGCGAGACGCTGGGGCTGGTCGGCGAGTCGGGGTGTGGCAAATCCACCGTCGGCGAGACGATTCTGCGACTGCAGGAACCCACCGCCGGGTCAGTTTCCTTCGAGGGCGAGAATCTCAGTAACAGAGACGGGCTCACCGAGTTCCGCCGCAACGCCCAGATACTGTTCCAGGACCCGTTTTCGAGTCTCGACCCACGGATGCCGGTCGGTGACAGCATCCGCCAGCCCCTCGATATCCACGACTGGCCCTGGGACGGCGAGGGCGACGAGACCGAGCGCAAACAGCAACGCGTCGAGCAGTTGATGGAGCGGGTCGGGCTCTCGGCGGACCAGCTCGACCGCTATCCCAGCGAGTTCTCCGGTGGCCAGCTCCAGCGCATCGGCATCGCCCGTGCGCTCGCGCTCGACCCCGATTTCATCGTGCTCGACGAACCGACCAGCGCGCTCGATGTCAGTGTCCAGGCCCAGATTCTCAACCTGCTCGCCGACCTGCAGTCCGAGTTCGGGCTCACATACCTGTTCATCAGCCACGACCTCGGTGTGATCCGGTACATCTGTGACCGCATCGTGGTGATGTACCTGGGCGAGATAGTCGAGACTGCCCCCGCTGAACAGCTGTTTACCGACCCCCAGCACCCCTACACGAAGGCGCTCTTGGAGAGTGTCCCCCGTGTGGATTTAAAAGAGCGCGAGCGGGATATCGACCCGCTCGCGGGTGACGTCCCGTCGCCGCGCAACCCACCATCGGGCTGTCGGTTCCGCACCCGGTGTCCGGAGGTTATCCCGCCCGCCGACCTCGACATCGACCAGGCGGCGTTTCGCGATATCATGGACGTCCGCGACCGGGTTGCCGACCGGGAGATCGCCGTCGAGAAGGTGCGGAACACGGTCACCGAGGAGGGCGGTCAGGACAGACCGCGCGTCGCCGACCGGCTGTACGACCGCCTCGTCGACAACGAGTTGCCCCCCGAAGAGCGCGAGTACGTCCGGGAGGGGTTACAGGCCGTCGCTGCCGGCGACTGGGACCGGGCCGGCGAGCACCTGCGCGAGCGCTACGAGTCGGTCTGTGAGACCGACCACCCGACCGGCCAGGTCTCGTGTCACCTCGTCGAGTAGCGCCCGGGACCACCGCACTTTTGTCTGCTGTCCTCCTGTCGGGGACATGAACGAGACAGAGGGGCTCCCGGAGTCGGCGTCGGAGACGTGGTATCAACTCGTCGACGAGGCCGAGAAACAGGCCGAGGAGTACCACGACCGGGGCTGGACGGCGATGGCTGTTCATCCGGGTGACATCACCCCGGTGGACACGGACGACCAGTTCGGGCTGAACGCGCTCGCGCCCGACAGCGAGTACGACCGCGTGCGCTCGCTGGTCGCCGGCCACACGTTCGACCGGTCACACGTCTACCGGCGGACCGACGGTGACCTGCGGTTTTTCCTGTGTGTCTTCGAGTCGACCGCGGACGAGGTTGCGGTGCTCGTGCCGGCGTACGTCACGGAGACCGAACTCGAGATGCTGTTCCCCCGGGCCCAGGAGACAGGCGAGATACACGTGCTCGTCCGCCCACTGGAGTACGAGGAGCGCGCGACCCTGACCGTCGCCGACCCGGACCTCTTTTTCGACCCCGAGGTGTGAGCGGGTCGCCCCCGCGGCGGCCCGGTGGCCGCCGACCACGGTGTTTTTGCCGGTCGGCGACCCCTACAGAGACATGGACGTCACGTTCGACGGACAGCGACTCCGGGCCGGCAGGGAGGCCCGCGAGCAGTTCTACGACTCCCGGGGGTACGGCAGGCCCCGGGGGGGAGAGCTGGAACTCGCGCCGGTCGAGGCTGCACACCTCCTGTTTCGCGGAGACATCGACAGCGTGCGCGACCAGCGAGAGAGCCAGAACCGGCTCGGCTTCGAGAGCCTGCTCGCCTCGACGGCCGTCTCGGAGGTGTCCTTTTTTGTCTACAAGGACCTCCGGGACCGGGGGTTCTACCTCTCGCCCGCCCGCGGGTCCGGGGACGATACCGACAGGCCGTCGGCCCAGCAGCCGACAGGTGACGCCGACAGCGAGGGCGCACCCGGCGAGTTTGTTGTCTACCCGCGAGGGCAGGGCCCCTGGGACGACACGGTGGCCTACCGGGTGCGGGCGGTCAGCGAGCGCGAGGACGTGCCCGCGCGTGAACTGCGGACACTGGTCGAGCGCGCCGACAGCGAGGGGGCAACGGCCGTGCTCGCCGTCGTCGACGAGGAGAGCGAGGTGACCTACCTCGAACTCGCCGCACAGGGAATCGAGGGGGCAACAGACCACACGCTCCCGTCGGTGCAGGGGACGCTCCTCTCGGACCGGGTGCTGGTGGCCGACCCGCCCGCCGTGCTGTACGAGCGGGCCTTCTACGGTCAGCAACTCGACCCGGAGGGACAGGTCCAGCTCTCGCTGGTCGAGGCCGCCTATCTGGCCGACACGGGGACCCTCGAGGTCGACGAATCACAGGAGGGCGACCCCGTGGACCGGCTGCGCGACCGGGGCAGGGCCGTCGAGGGCGCGCGGTTCGACCGTCGCCTGCAGGTCTACAGCGCGCTCCGGAAGGCGGGCGTCGTCCCGAAGACGGGGTTCAAGTTCGGCGCGGACTTCCGGACCTACGCCGAGGTGACGTCCGTCGAGGAGCTCGGTCACTCCGAGTTGCTGGTGCGGGTGCTGCCGGCCGAGCACGTCTTTGCCCCCCGTGACCTCGCGCTGGACGTGCGGCTGGCACACGGCGTCCGCAAGCGCATGGTCTTTGCACTCGCCGGCGAGGGGCTGTCGTGGCTCGTTGCCGAGCGGCTCACCCCCTGATACGTTCGTTCGTGATTATTTTCGTGGCCAGGTCACAGATAGGTCTGTCAGGGCGTGATACACGCAATTTGTGTCACCAAGGCGGTAAGGGGTCACGAACGACCGTATGAGGGGCTGGTCGACCCCCGTTCGGACCGATCGGTGAAACGTTTATCTTCACAGCAGCAGTTGTCCCAGCCGTGGAGGGTGAATGGTCTGTCGAGGACGTGCTCGACACGATGGGTGACGACTACGCCCGGCAGATTCTGGCGGCACTGAGCCACGAGCCCCGGCCGGCAAAGGAGCTCGCCGAGGTGTGTGACATCTCGTTGCCGACGGTGTACCGCCGACTCGAACGGCTCGAGGAGCAAGAGCTCGTGAGCAGCCACACGGAGACCGACGACGACGGCAACGAGTTCCGGCTCCACGAGTGTAACTTCGAGAGCACGGTCATCTCGCTCGACGACGAGGAGTACGACGTCCGCATCTACCGCAGGAGGAAGCTGCCCGGCCGCTTCTCCCGGCTCTGGGACGACCTGCAGGTGGAGTGAGACGCTCGTCGACCCGGAGTCACGCGGGTCGCTCGGCGGCCGGAAACTCGAGCGTGACGGTGTTGCCGCCCTCGCAGGTTTCGAACGCGATAGAGCCACCGGCAGTCCGGACACTCCAGTAGGCCAGCCAGAGTCCGATGCTGCTGCCGTGCTGGAGCGCGCTCTCGGAGCCGGTGTTTAGCACGTCGAGTTCCACGTCGGGTATCTCCGGGCCGTTGTCCTCGACCCGCACGCGGACGGTGGAGTCGTCCCGCCGGGCGCTGATCCGGACCTGCGGGTCGGTCGTGTCGTTGTGGACGACCGCGTTCTCGATGATGTTCTCCACGGGGATGTCGAAAAGCGCCGGGTCCTGCAGCGGGGCGACGGGCTCCCCCTGGATGGCACACTCGAGAGAGATGTCCGGGTGGGTCCCGGCGAACTGTTCACAGTGCTCCTGCAGGCGTTCCCGGACGTCCACGGGGACGGTGCCAATCTCGTCGTCGCCCTCGATGCGCGTGATGAGGCGGCTCTTCTCGCTGAGGTTGATGAGGTCCTCCGTCGTGTCGACGATGCGCTGGGCCTCGGGATGGTGGCCGTTGTGTGCGATGTGTTCGGCGTGGGCACGGATCACGGCGACGTTGTTTCTGAGGTTGTGCCGGAGAACGCGCTGGGTCACCTCCAGACGCTGCTCGTACCGGCTCCGGTCGGTGACGTTCCGGAACGAGACAACGTGGCCGATCTCCTCGCCGGCGACGTCGGTCAGTTCGGCACACCGCACGTCGTATGTCTGCTCGGTGCCCTCGACAGTCGCGGCGAGTGTCCGGCCGTCCAGCGCGTCGAGGCTGTCTGTGTTGGACAACCTGTCGTCGAACAGCGTCGTGGCGTGGCGGCCGACGAGCGAGTCGACATCGAGCAGTTGCCGCGAGACGGCGTTCGCGTCGGCAACCTCGCCGTCGGTATCAAGCACGAGCAACCCGTCGCCCATGTCGTTGAGCACGTGCTGTCGGGCAACAGGCGCACGCGCGAGCAGGTCGAACCGGAAGAAAGCGAGCCCAACGAGCGCACCCGTGAGGACAAACGAGAACGGGGTCGGGTCCAGCGCCGGGAACGGCCCCCAGGAGAGCCCGAGAAAAAATGCCATGTTGGCGCTCAACGGGACAGTCGCGCCGAGTATCAGCAGTGCGGTCTGTTTCCGGTAGACTGTCGGATTCCGGAGAAACACATAAAACAGCACGGCGAGTCCGACGAGGATACTGACGTACGCGACAGCGACGTGGGCGTACATCGACGGCCCGAACGTCGGTTCGAGGGTCGTGCCGACGGTCGTCTCGACGAGTTTGAGGTCCCGCCAGACGAGGTCGTGGACGGGGTTCGTGAGCGTCAAGAGCGCAAACGCCACCGGCTCCACGGCCAGCAGTCCGGCGACCCGGCGTGTCAGCCAGCCAGTTCGGCCGCTGTAGATGAACGCAAACAGCAGCCACAGCGTCGGGATAGAGCCCCCGATTGCGACACCCAGTCGCTGCCAGAGGCGCTGTCCCGCCGCCGTCGAGAGGCCGAGCTGGATGCCGTAGGTCGCCGACCAGGCGGCAGCCGCCAGCAACAGCCCGATAAACAGCATCGCCCCCCGCTCGTCCCGGTGGCTCCAGATCTGGGTCGCCACCGCGAGCGAAACCCCCGCTGCACTGAACAACAGCAGCGAGTACAGAGTCGGCTCCCAGACCATCGGGTAGATGCTTGCTCTCACGTACATATAACCGTTCTGGCACAGTTTTCATGCTCTGAAACAGTGTCCCCGTTGGTCGGGTTCGTGACTACTCGCCTGATAGAACTTTCAGTTCGATAATAACTGTTTGTCTTACCGAACAGTCCTACTGACGGTCGATTCTGCGGGCCTGTTGCCAGTGTTTGCGTCTGCGGACGGTTGTGTCGACGGCCGGTCCTGTGGGCCGTTGTGTCGATATCCGAGTCGATAGGAGGGTCGTATCGGCGGTTTCGTTCCCGGAACCGCGGGCACGGGCACGGAGGGGTCACCCGACTGGCCGACGGCGTCGCCGGTTGTGCAATCTCGTGACCGGGGCAACCGAACCTGGCCGTCGGGTGCGGTCACCGTCGCCCGCTCGCGGCACCTCGTCTTTGCGAAGGCTTTTATAATACGAAACGGTAAAATCCGGTACAACGGTTTTCCGGACCCGCTCGTCCGGGGTCAACGGCCTATGAGCGGCACTACAACCACGGCGACCAGGCCAGTACTCCCGCAGCGACGCGGCGGGCGAGGATACCTACTTTAGCCATGAGCGCAGTAGAGAAGCGACTCGAAGAGATGCGAGCGACAATCGAACAGGAGGTACCGAGCGACATCACCATCACCGAGGTCCGCTACGAGGGCCCCGAGTTGGTCATCTACACGCGCGACCCGAAGCGATTCGCCAGCGACGGCGACCTGGTGCGACAGCTGGCGTCGACGCTCCGGAAGCGCATCACCGTCCGGCCGGACCCGGCCGTGCTCTCCCGGCCCGAGCAGGCCCGCGAGGAGGTGATGGAGGTCATCCCGGAGGACGCGGGTGTGACAGAGCTCGATTTCCACATCGACACCGGTGAGGTAGTCGTCAAGGCAGAGAAGCCAGGCATCGTCATCGGTCGCCACGGCGCGACACTCCGGGAGATTACACAGGAGGTCGGCTGGACGCCGGAGGTGGTCCGGACCCCACCAATCGAGTCCTCGACGGTGAGAAACGTCCGCAACTTTCTCGAACAGGAGCGCGACGAGCGCCGCGACATTCTGGAGCGCATCGGCCGTCAGATACACCGCGACGAGATGTCCGACGACGAGTGGGTTCGTATCACCACCCTCGGGTGCTGTCGCGAGGTGGGGCGGGCCAGTTTCATCCTCTCGACGCCGGAGACACGGGTGCTCGTCGACTGTGGCGACAAGCCCGGTGCCGAGGACGAGGTGCCGTACCTGCAGGTGCCCGAGGCGCTCGGGGCCGGTGCGAACACGCTCGATGCGGTCGTGTTGACCCACGCCCACCTCGACCACTCCGCGCTCGTGCCGCTCCTGTTCAAGTACGGCTACGACGGCCCCATCTACACGACCGAACCGACCCGGGACCTGATGGGGTTGCTCTCGCTGGACTACCTCGATGTCGCCGCAAAGGAGGGTCGGACTCCGCCGTACGACTCCTCGATGGTCCGGGAGACAATCAAACACACAGTTCCGCTGGAGTACGGCAACGTGACCGATATCGCGCCGGATATCAAACTGACGCTGCACAACGCGGGGCACATCCTCGGCTCCGCAGTCTCGCATTTCCACATCGGCGACGGACTCTACAACGTTGCCTTCTCCGGGGATATCCACTACCGGGACACCCGCCTGTTCAACGGCGCGGTCAACGACTTCCCCCGGGTCGAGACGCTGGTGCTTGAGTCGACCTACGGCGGGCGTAACGACTACCAGACCGACCAGGAGGATTCGGAGCGCAAACTCAAACACGTCATCCGCAACACGCTCGAGCGCGACGGAACGGTGCTCGTGCCGGCGTTCGCGGTCGGGCGTTCACAGGAGATCATGCTGGTACTGGAGGAGGCGATGCGCGAGGGAGATATCCCGGAGGTGCCGGTGCATCTCGACGGGATGATCTGGGAGGCAACGGCCATCCACAGCACCTACCCGGAGTACCTGCGCGACGACCTTCGCGAGCGCATCTTCCACGAGGACTCCAACCCGTTTCTCTCCGAGCAGTTCAACCACATCGACGCCGGCGAGGAGGAACGCCAGGAGGTCGCCGACAGCGGGGCTTCCATCGTGCTCTCGACCTCCGGCATGATGGAGGGCGGACCGATAATGTCGTGGATAGAGCACCTCGGGAGCGACGACAACTCGACGCTGGTGTTCGTCGGCTACCAGGCACAGGGGACGCTCGGCCAGCGCATCCAGAACGGTCGCCGGGAGATTCCAATCGGCGACGGCTACGGCCGGGGCCGGTCGAACAGCCTCAGCCTGAAGATGCAGGTCGAAACCGTCGACGGCTTCTCGGGTCACGCCGACCGCCAGGGTCTCGAGAACTTCGTCCGGACGATGAACCCCCGTCCGGAGAAGGTGCTCTGTGTCCACGGCGACGAGTCCTCCACACAGGAGCTCTCCTCGGCGCTGTACCACGAGTTCAACATGCGCACGTTCGCGCCGAAGAATCTCGAGACGTTCCGTTTTATCTGAGTTCTCCCACTCGCTCGGCCGTGCGGGGGTCTGCTGTCTCTGCGCGGTCGAGCAGGCGGTCGATTCGCCGGTCCATCGGCGGGTGTGTCGAGAGCAGTTCGTGGCGTTCGGTCTGTTCCTCGTGGGTGTACAGCATCGAGAACAGCCCCGAGCGCGGGTTCATCGCGCGCTGTATCTTCTCGAGGCCACGGGCCAGCGCCTCGGGTCTGCCGGTTGCCTCGGCGGCCCGGCGGTCGGCGGTGTACTCCTGACGGCGCGAGTAGGCGAGATACGCCAGCGCGAACGGGCTGAACACGACACCGAACAGGAGCAACACGACCGACCGGAAGCCGGCGACCAGTCCGGCGCGTGCGCCCGGTCGACCCGCAAACCAGCCCGCCGCCCGGTCGATACCGGAAAGAAACAGCACGACCGGCAACAGGAGCAAGAAGATAACGCCCGCCAGGGTCCGCATCGCGGTGACCGCGAGCGTGTTCAGAAACGTGTCGTAGCGCTCCAGATGCGCGAGTTCGTGGGCGAGAATCCCCTCGAGTTCGTCGACGGTGAGAAACTCGAGCAGACTCCGGTCGAGGATGACCGCCCCCCGCCGGGGCCCACCGACCGACAGCGCGTTTGGCGCGCCCAGGTCGGCGACCAGAACTGGGGGTCGTCCGGCCTGCATCGATCCGGCGAGGCGGTCGAGCCGGCGGTACAGCTCCGGGGCGCGGTCCCGTGGCAGTTCCCGGGCCTGCAGGCTGGCGACGAGTCTGACCGTTCCGGCGCGGTAACCGAGGTACGCGGCGGCGACCACACCGCCGACGAACGCGAGGCCCGCGGGGAACAGCCCCGGCGGGTTGGCCACCAGCCACCGCACGACGGCGAACCCTGCGAGCGAGACCACCGTGTAGACGGCCAGCACCGCGAGACCAACCAGCGGGGTGAGGAGACGTGACTGCACGTTCGACAGTACGCCGAGCGCCGACAAAACTGCTGTCCTCGTGCCGGGGTGTCCGACGGCCCCGGACCGGCCGTGTCGGCGCTACGGTTCCGGTCTGTCGGCGGACTGCCCCCGGTTCGGGCGGTCCTGTTCGGGTCTGTCGACGAAGATATCGTGCTCTGTCAGAGAGTCCGTCGAGAAACACTCCGACGGGTCGTCGACGTCGAGTGAGGCCATCGTCGTCCGCATCAGGAACTCCTGTGTCGCGACTGTCGGTTCCCCCTCCGCCGGTTGTTGCTGGTCGTAACTCCCGTCGGGGTTCATCCTCCACCGTTGCTCGTTGTCCGACAGAACGAGTTCGAGGTTGAA
>JAQCNG010000162.1 GCA_028275145.1 Halovenus sp.
CCGCGAGCGTCGGTGCGTCGCGCCCGCCGATGACCAGCGACCCGACGAACACCGAGAGTCGGTCGACCAGTCCGTCCTCGAACAGCGAGTAGATGAGTTCGCCCCCGCCCTCGACCATCACCTGCCCGATACCGCGTTCGTCGAGTGCATCGAGCGCGGTCGGCAGGTCCACCCGGCGCTCGCCCGCCCGCACGACTGTCGCTCCTGCCGACTCCAGTTGTGTGGCCCGCTCGGCCGGCGCGTCCGCGCTCGCGAGCAGGACCGTCTCGGCGTCGCCGGCGAGCACCCGCGCGTCGGTCGGTGTTCTGAGTCGCGAGTCGGCGACGACACGGACCGGGTCGGCGGGGTCACCCCGCTCTCGCCGCTCGGTCCGGCGCTGTTCGCCGTCGAGCGTGAGCGAGGGGTCGTCGGCCAGCACCGTGCCGACGCCGACCATCACCGCATCGCTGCCGGCACGCAGTGCGTCCACACGGTCGAAATCACCGGGACCGCTTATCACTATCTGCTCGCGCTCGCGCGAGGAGAGTTTCCCGTCTGCGCTCATTGCGGCGTTCACGACAATCTCCATACCGCCGCTACAGTGTCGGCCCACTAGTTGGTTCGGATTTCGAACGTCCGTGGAAACAGCAGATTCAAACCCGACGGGTGTCAAGGCCTGCCATGCTCGTCGGCATCCTCGGTTTCCTCTGGGAACTGCTCAAACTTCCGGTCAGACTCGTCATGCTCCCGTTCGAGATTCTGTCGTTTATCATCAGTGTTATCATCTATGGGAGTATCCTGCTCGTCCTGGGTGCGCTCGTGTTCCTGTTCGTGCTGTGAGTTGGCCAGATGCTACCGCCCCCGGCACGAGGGCATCGAGTCGTCCGGCGACACCGGGGTGTGGGGGTTCGGCCTCCCACGAGCGCCGGATAGCCTCGCTGTGTCGCGGTTGAGCCTCTTACGGGGCGTGGCAGGCAGTCACACCACAGTCACAAAGCGGGTACTTTTTAATGCTGGCTGAGTGAATTCCGGCACAGTCTAGTGGCGCGACGCGGAAGCGTTCGGCATGACAGTCAGCGTGCTCGTGCCGTCGTCGCTCGCCCGGGAAGCCGCCAAGCGGGAGGCAACCCGGAAACTGGGATACGTGGCCCGGGCGGCCACAGTGTTCGGTGTGGACCGTCTCACGGTCTACCCGGACCCCGGTGGCGAGAGCCGACACGACGACGGGTTCGTCGAAACCGTGCTGCGGTACGCCGCAACGCCACCCTATCTCCGAAAGGAGGTGTGGGGCAAGCGGGGCGAACTGGAGTACGCGGGCGTGATGCCACCGCTCCGCGTGCGTTCACAGACCGGCTCCGGACCGGAGCGTTCGGGGTCGTCAAGACAGGGAATCGTGACCGAGGTCGGAGCTGATGGCCGCGTTCGGGTCAATTGCGGACTGCAACACCCGGTCTCACTCCCGGTGCCGCCCGCGATGGCGACGCCGTCGGAGCGAGAGCGTGTCACCGTCAGCATCTCTTCGCGAGAGCCGGTCCGGGCGAAGCTTATCGACGAAGCCCCACCGGGCTACGCCGTCGACGCCGCGGACCTTGATGGAGCGCTCGCGCGCGAGGACGCCGGGCTGACCATCGCGTCCTCGCGGCACGGCGAGCGCCTGCGGCCGGGTCGCCTCGACGACCTCGCGGCGGCGTGCCGTGAGGTCGCCGACAGCGACGGCCGACCCTCGTACACGGTCGCGTTCGGAGCCCCCGAGCGTGGCCTGCCGGCAATCCGTGGACTCGACCCGGAGGCCGTCCGGGCGGGTTCGTGCGGAGCGTTCGACCGCTGGGTCAACACGGTTCCACAGCAGGGCAGCGAGGTGGTGCGAACGGAGGAGGCAATGTTCGCGACGCTCGCCTGCCTGAACCTGATGGAGTGAAACAATGCCACAACCAGAACGACCACGCAAAGGCTCGATGGGCTTCAGCCCGCGGAGCCGCGCGTCCGACGAGACGCCACGATTCGGCAGCTGGCCAGACGACGGCGGCCAGCCCGCGCCACAGGGGTCGGCCGGCTACAAGGCCGGAATGACCCACGTGACGATGATAAACGACCAGCCGGAGTCGCCCCGCGAGGGGATGGAGGAGACTGTGCCGGTCACTGTCGTCGAGACGCCACCGGTCCGCGTGGTTGCGATTCGAGCCTACGAGGAGACGCCGTACGGGAAGCGACCGCTGACGGAGGTCTGGACCGACGAGTTCCAGCCGGAGCTCGAACGGGTGCTCGACCTGCCCGCGGAGCCCGACGGGGTCCCAGAGGAACAGCTACACAGCGCACTCGAGTCGGGTGACCTGGCGGACGTGCACGCGATCACGCACACCGTCCCGGGTGACCTCGACGGGGTGCCGAAGAAACGGCCGGACGTGATGGAGAACCGCATCGGCGGCGGTTCGCTGGGCGACCGTGTCGAGCGCGGCATCGCGCTGTTGAACGCCGGCGAGTACAGTATGAACGAGGTGTTCCGCGCCGGCGAGTACGCCGACGTCGCGGGGATCACGACAGGAAAGGGAACCCAGGGCCCCGTGAAGCGCTGGGGCGTTCAAAAGCGGAAGGGCAAACACGCCCGCCAGGGCTGGCGGCGCCGTATCGGCAATCTCGGCCCGTGGAACCCCTCGCGCGTGCGCTCGACAGTGCCCCAGCAGGGACAGACGGGCTACCACCAGCGAACCGAACTCAACAAGCGCCTGCTCGATATCGCCGACGACGGACTCACCGTCGACGGTGGTCTCATCGAGTACGGCGACGTGTCGGGTTCGTACACGCTGGTGAAGGGGTCGGTGCCCGGGCCGAAACAGCGGCTCGTGCGCCTGCGCCCCGCGGTGCGTCCAAACGACCAGCCGCGTCTCGACCCCGAGGTGCGGTACGTCTCGACGGAGTCGAGCCAGGGGTAAACAATGCAGGCCACAGTACACACACTCGACGGCGAGGACGACGGGGAGCAGACGCTGCCCGACGTGTTCGAGACGCCGTTCCGGCCGGACCTCATCCGGCGGGCGGTTGTCGCGGCACAGGCAAACAGGAAACAGGACTACGGTGCCGACGAGTACGCCGGGTTGCGAACGCCGGCGGAGTCGTTCGGGAGCGGCCGCGGGCAGGCCCACGTCCCCCGCGAGGGTGGACAGGCACGACGTGTCCCCCAGACGGTCGGGGGTCGCCCGGCACACCCGCCCAAAACCGAGAAGGACCGCTCGGTGGACATAAACGACAAGGAGCGCCGCAAGGCAATTCGGTCGGCTATCGCGGCGACTGCCGACGCCGAACTGGTCGCCGAGCGCGGCCACGAGTTCGACGACGACCTGGAACTCCCGCTGGTGGTCACAGACGAGTTCGAGGAACTCGAAAAGACACAGGCGGTCGTGGAGACGCTGTCGGCGCTGGGTGTCCACGCGGACATCGAGCGGGCAGACGACCCGACGGTGCGAGCCGGCCAGGGAACGACCCGCGGCCGGAAGTACCGGCGACCGACCTCGATTCTGTTCGTGACGAGCGAGGAGCCGTCGCGGGCCGCGCGCAATCTCGCGGGCGCGGACGTGACGACAGCACAGGAGATAAACGCGGAGGCGCTCGCGCCGGGGACCCACCCCGGTCGACTGACCGTCTGGACGGAATCAGCACTCGCGGAGATGAGCGACCAATGACCGAACACATAAAGTACCCACGCGTCACCGAGAAGACAGTCGACAAGATGGACTTCCAGAACAAGCTGGTGTTCATCTGTCACTCCGACTCCCGAAAGGGTGACATCGCCGGGGAGATCGAGCAGCGCTACGACGTGACAGTCGAGGGTGTCACGGCGATGGTGACCCCGCGGGGCGAGAAAAAGGCGGAGGTACAGCTCTCTGACGACCACGACGCACAGGAGATCGCCTCCCGAATCGGGGTGTTCTGACGATGGGACGACGCATTCGCGGCCAGCGGCGTGGCCGGGGCGGGTCGACGTTCCGCGCGCCCTCACACCGCTACAAGGCAGAACTGTCCCACCGGACCGTCGAGGACGGCGACGTGGTCCGCGGCGAGGTTGTCGGTATCGAGCACGACCCCGCCCGGAGTTCGCCGGTCGCGGCCGTCGAGTTCGAGGACGGCGAGGGACACGGCCCCTCGGAGAACCGGACTGCGTCCGGTGGCGGCGACCAGCGCCTCGTGCTCGCGCCGGAGGGCATCGCGGTCGGTGACGAGATCCAGGTTGGTGTCTCGGCGAGCATCGAGCAGGGCAACACGCTCCCGCTGGCGGAGATTCCGGAGGGGGTGCCGGTCTGTAACGTTGAGGCAAACGCGGGCGACGGCGGCAAGTTCGCCCGCGCGTCGGGCGTGAGCGCGACGCTGCTGGCCCACGAGCGGACGGCGACAGTCGTCCAGTTGCCCTCGGGTGAGATGAAGCGACTCTCCCCGGACTGTCGGGCGACAATCGGAGTCGTCGCCGGCGGTGGGCGGACGGACAAGCCGATGGTGAAGGCAGGAAACAAACATCACAAGGCAAAGGCACGCGGGATGGTCTGGCCCCGGGTGCGTGGCGTCGCGATGAACGCCGTCGACCACCCGTTCGGTGGCGGCGGCCGCCAGCACCCCGGTCGGCCAAAGAGCATCTCCCGGGACGCGGCCCCGGGTCGCAAGGTCGGTGACATCGCATCACGCCGGACCGGCAGAGGTGGCGACCAATGAGTTCCGACGAGTACCAGATCGGCCACGAGGGTGAGTTCACCTACCGTGGCCACACGCTCGAGGAGTTGCAGGCAATGGAGCGAGACGAGGTTGCGGAACTGCTTCCCGCGCGACAGCGGCGAACAATCGAACGCGGTCTGTCCGTCCAGCAGGAGAAACTGCTCTCCGAGGCCCGCGAGGCCGGCGAGGAGGAGACGGCAAACGACCCCATCCGGACACATCTCCGGGACATGCCGATTCTGCCGGCGATGGTCGGGGTCACCTTCGCGGTCCACAACGGACAGGGCTTCGAGCGCGTGAACGTCGAACCGGAGATGCTTGGCCACTACCTCGGCGAGTTCCAGTTGACACGCCGGTCGGTCGAGCACGGACAGGCCGGCATCGGCGCAACACGCTCCTCGAAGTTCGTACCACTAAAGTAACAATGGGAATCAGCTACTCAGTCGACGCCGACCCGGAGACGAGCGCGCGAGCGATGCTCCGGGAGCGGCGTATCAGTCTCAAGCACAGCAAGGCCATCGCCCGCGAGATAAAGGGCGAGCGCGCCGGCGACGCCGTCGAGTATCTCGAGCGGGTCCGCGAGGAGGAACAGTCGGTTCCGATGCGCCAGCACAACGCTGGGGCGGGCCACCGCGACGATATCGACGGCTGGGACGCCGGCGGCTACCCCGAGAAGGCCGCCGGTGAGTTTCTCGACCTGCTCGAGAACGTCATCGGCAACGCCGACCACCAGGGGTTCGAGGGCCGTCAGATGGAGATTATGCACGTCGCGCCACACAAGGTCGGCGAGCGTCCCGGGCGCAAACCCCGCGCGATGGGGCGTGCCTCGGAGTGGAACACCCCCGAGGTCGACGTGGAGATAATCCTGGAGGAGGTAACAGATGGCTGACGAACAGCAGTTCATCGAGAACGGCCTCCAGCGCACCCAGATCGACGAGTTCTTCCAGGACGAACTCGGCCGCGCCGGCTACGGCGGCATGCAGATCGCGAAGACGCCGATGGGCACACAGATCGTGCTCAAAGCCGAAAAGCCCGGCATGGTCATCGGGAAGGGCGGCAAGAACATCCGGAAGATAACCACCACACTGGAACAGGAGTTCGACCTGGAGGACCCGCAGGTGGATGTCCAGGAGGTCGACGAACCGGACCTGAACGCCCGTATCGTCGCGGACAGGTTGGCGAACGCCCTGGAGCGTGGCTGGTACTTCCGGAAGGCCGGCCACACCACCATCGACCGCATCATGGAGTCCGGTGCGCTCGGTGCCGAGATTGTTCTCTCGGGGAAGGTCACGGGCGCACGCTCGCGTGTGGAGAAGTTCAACCGCGGGTACATCAAGCACAACGGCGAACCCGCGGAGGAGATCGTCGACAGCGGCGTTGCGACCGCGGTGATGAAACTCGGCATCATCGGCGTGCGCGTGAAGATAATCCCGCCGGGGGCCGAACTGCCCGACGACTTCGAGGTCGAGCGCGGCGTCGAGGTGGAGGCGTACGTCCCCGCCGACGAGGGCGTCGAGGAACTCCTGGAGGGCGAACCCGAGAACGGTGACGCGCCGGTCGTGGGCGGCCCGCCGGAGGACGAGAGCGCCGAGACCGTCCCTGCCGAGGAGGTGGACGTCGACGTCGACTCCGACGAGGAGGTGGTCGAGGAAGTCGTGGAGGCGGGCGACGCCTTCGACGATGGTGAGGAACCGGTCGAGGATGTCGAGGAGGAACTCGAGGACCTCGAAACCGCAGTCGAGGAGGACCTCGACGAGGAGACAGAACAGGAAGCCGAGGAGTTGCTCGACGAGATGGAGGAGACGGAGGGTGACAGATGACGATACTGCACCCAAAGGAGATACGCGACATGACCCCCGCCGAGCGGGAGTCGAACCTCGAGGACCTCGAGACGGAGTTGCTGAACGCCCAGTCGATAAAGGCGGCGGGCGGGATGCCCGAGAACCCCTCGGAGATAAAGGAGCTCCGCCGGACCATCGCGCGGATAAAGACCATCCAGCGCGAGGAGGGTGACCTCGAGGCCGAGAGCGTCGCCGAGCGACAGGGGGGAAGCGAATGACAGCGAGCGCAACGACGCTGGTCCGGGAGGAACTCGTCGGACTGCCCGTCGAGGTGGTCGCGGCGTCGAACCCCGACCTGGTCGGCATCGAGGGCGATGTCGTGATGGAGACGACACGGACGCTGGGCATCGAGCAGGACGACCGCGTGCTGCAGGTGCCAAAGGCCGACGCCACCTTCGAGTGGACGCTGTCCACCGGGACGGGCGTCAGAACAGCGGGCGAGCGCCTCGTCGGACGGCCGGCGCGGCGCACAGAAAAAGGAGGTGATTCCACATGGCGATAGGACTGGACGTAGCGAAACCACCGGAACCGGAGAACCCAGACGAGTACGACTACGAGACCTGCCCGTTCTACGGTGAACTGTCCGTTCGTGGACAGGGCATCGAGGGCGAGGTGGTCTCGACGGAGATGGACAGAACAGTGGTCGTCGAGCGGGAGTACGACGTGAGCGTGCCGAAGTACGACCGGTTGATGAAACGCCGGTCGCGGATTCCGGCACACGTGCCGGGTGTGCTCGAACCGCTCTCGGTCGGTGACACTGTGCGGATTGCGGAGACACGGCCCCTCTCGAAGACGAAATCACACGTCGTCGTGGAGGTCCAGGGAGGTGACGCCTGATGGAGGCGATGAAAGCAGACGTCACACAGGGTCTCAAGAAGGGGTCGGTGCTCACCTGTGCCGACAACACCGGGGCACGCGAGTTGAAGGTGCTGAGCACGTCTGGCTACTCCGGACGGCTCAACCGACAGCCAAAGGCGGGGCTGGGCGACCGGATAACCGTCTCGGTGACGAAAGGCACCCCGGAGATGCGCCGGCAGGTGCTCAACGCGGTGGTGGTTCGACAGCGAAAGGAGGTTCGTCGACCCGACGGCACGCGACTGTCCTTCGAGGACAACGCGGCGGTCATCGTCGACGAGAACGACGACCCGCGGGGCACCGAGATAAAGGGACCAATCGCGCGCGAAGTCGCCGAGCGGTTCGGCGCAATCGCATCCACAGCAACGATGATAGTATGACACAGCAGCCACACAAACAACGGAAAGAACAGCGTAACGCGCCGCTGCACAAGCGCCACAAGCAGGTGATGTCGACCCTGTCGACGGAGCTCCGAGAGGAGTACGACCAGCGCTCGGTGCGGGTCAACGAGGGAGACACAGTCGAGGTAATGCGCGGCGACTTCGCCGAGGAGACCGGCGACGTGGTGCAGGTGAACCTGCGAGACGCGACAATCCACGTCGAGGGTGTCACGAACGAAACCGTCGACGGCGAGGAGGTCCCCCGACCACTTGACGCGAGCAACGTGCGCGTCACGGAGCTGGACCTGTCGGACCCGCTTCGCCAGGAGCGGCTCGAATCGGAGGGTGAACAGTGACGAACCACCAGAAACGACTGGCCGCGCCCGAGAGCTGGCCGGTCGAGCGCAAGACCGAGATGTTCACGGTCAAGGCGGACGCGGGCCCACACGGCGACGACGGGGTTCCGCTCCTCATCATCCTGCGGGACGTGCTCGGCTACGCGGACAGCCGCAAGGAGGCCCGCTACGCGCTCACCCAGGACAGCGTCATCATAAACGGGACACCGGTCTCCGACGAGGAGCGTCCCGTCGGGATGTTCGATATCCTGGCGTTCGACGAGCGCGAGGAGTTCTACCGGGTGTTCCCCGACGAGGGCGGTCGGCTGTCGCTGACGCCGATCGACGAGGAGTCGGCCGGGAGCAAACTCGGCAGGATCGCCGGAAAGACACACGTTCCCGGCGGTGACGTCCAGTTGACCTTGCACGACGGGCAGACGCTGCTGGTCGCGGAACCGGGACAGTACAG
Organism: Halovenus sp.; assembly: GCA_028275145.1. Taxonomy (GTDB): domain Archaea; phylum Halobacteriota; class Halobacteria; order Halobacteriales; family Haloarculaceae; genus Halovenus. The sequence goes on from JAQCNG010000162.1 coordinate 8,558, forward strand.
CGTCGGCGACTCGCTGGTCGTCGCGAACGACGACGACACCATCGTCGCCCACTTCGAGTACGAGGAGGGCGCGCTGGCGACGGCCGTTGCCGGCCAGCACGCCGGTCAGATCGGCACAATCGACGAGATACAGGTGACCGCGAGCAGTTCGGACAACAACGTCTTGCTGTCGGCCCACGGCGACGGCGAGCGGTTCGAGACCGTCGAGGAGTACATCGTCGTCATCGACGAGAACTTCGTCGAGGACGACAGCACCGACACGGCAGCCGAGTCCGGCGACGCCGACGGCGAGACGGTCGACCCGGAGACAGACGGTCAGACGGAGAGTGACACGGAGGACGAAACATGAGCTCAGAGACAGAGCAGTTCCACGAGATGCGCAGGCCACGCATCGAGAAGGCCGTCGTCCACATGGGTATCGGCCAGGGTGGCCGCGAACTCGGGCAGGGAGAGGAGATACTCGCGGCGGTAACGGGTCAACAGCCCGTCCGGACCGTGGCAACGATGACGGAACCGGCGTTTGGCATCCGCGAGGGTGACCCGATTGGTGCGAAGGTGACCCTGCGCGACGAGGATGCCACGGCGTTTCTGGAGACAGCGCTGTCGCTGGTCGAACTGGAGCGTGGCCAGTTCGACGACACGGGCAACTTCAGCTTCGGGGTCGAGGACCACACCGACTTCCCGAGTCAGGAGTACGACCCGACAACCGGCATCTACGGGCTGGACGTGACGGTCAACCTCGTGCGGCCGGGGTATCGGGTCGCCAAGCGCGACCGTGGGTCGCGGTCGATACCGTCGACCCACCGGCTGACCGTCGACGACGCCGTGGTGTTCGTCGAGTCGACCTTCGACGTGGAGGTGACCGCATGAGCGGCCAGGACGGCGAACACCCCGACGAGGAGGAGGTCACCGGCGAGCACGCCACGACACGGAGCGAACAGTTGCGCGATTGCCAGCGCTGCGGGCGCAAGCAGGGCCTGGTCGGCAAGTACGACATCTACCTCTGCCGGCAGTGCTTCCGCGAGGTGGCCCGAAGCATGGGGTTCAAAAAGTACTCATGACAGGAAACGACCCACTCGCCAACGCGCTCTCGGCCATCGACAACGCCGAGAGCGTCGGCCAGCTCACACAGGAGGTACAGCCCGCTTCGAACGAGATCGGTAGCGTACTCGAGGTTCTCTACGACCGCGGGTACATCGACGGCTTCCAGCGTATCGACGACGGGAAGGCCGGTCGGTTCGAGGTCGAACTGAAAGGCGGCATAAACGCGTGTGGCCCGGTCAAACCCCGCTACTCGGCGGGTGCCGACGAGTTCGAGCGGTGGGAGAAGCGGTTCCTCCCTGCCCGTGACTACGGAACACTCGTTGTCACCACCTCCCATGGCATTATGAGCCACTACGAGGCCCGCCGGAGCGGAATCGGCGGCCAGGTCATCGCATACGTATACTGACAATGACAGAAACACGACTACAGATACCGGAGGAGGTGAGCGCGACGGTCGACCACCTCGAGCTCACCGTCGAAGGACCGAACGGCAGCGTCACACGCCGGCTGTGGTATCCCGACGTCTCGGTGACCGCCGAGGACGGCGAGGTCGTCATCGCGTCCGACAACGAGGACGCGGAGACACTCTCGACGGTCGGCACGTTCGAGAGCCACGTCGAGAACATGTTCCACGGCGTCAGCGAGGGCTGGGAGTACGAGATGGAGGTGTTCTACTCGCACTTCCCGATGCAGGTGACCGTCGAGAACGGGGAGGTCGTCGTCGAGAACTTCCTCGGCGAGCGGGCGGCCCGGCGGACCGGCATCCACGGTGACACCGATGTCGAGATCGACGGCGAGCAGATCACGCTCAGCGGTCCCGACATCGAGGCCGTGGGACAGACGGCTGCCGACATCGAACAGCTGACACGCGTCACCGACAAGGACCTGCGGGTCTTCCAGGACGGGGCGTACATCACGAACAAACCGAACAGAGGTGACGCCTGATGGCCGACGACGAGCACGAGAACGGTACAGAGGACGAGCCGGTCGACGAGCAGGCGGCCGAGGCGGGCGAGGAGGAGAACAGCCTGGCGGAGATGGGCGGTGTCGACGAGGAGACCGCCGAGTCGCTCACGGCGGCCGGCTACGAGACGGTCGAACACGTCGCGGCCGCCGACCAGGAGTCCCTGCAGGAGGTCGACGGCGTCAGCACGGCACTCGCCGCGCGGATGAAAGCCGAAACCGCCGGGGTGTCGGTCAGTGACGAGGTCGACTCGGCAGTGTCGGAACTCGGTGCCGACGCCGACACCGAGACGGCCGACACCACCGAGAGCGCAGACGAGGCCGACGACGGCGACATCACGGAGATAGAGGACATAAGCGGCGTCGGCGGCGCGAAAGCAGAGGCGCTGCGCGAGGCGGGCTACGACAGCATCGACTACATCCGCGGTGCGAGCCAGGACGAACTGGCGAACGTCGAGGGTGTCGGGATGGCGCTGGCGGCCCGGATAAAGGCCGATGTCGGTGACATCGACCTGGACGAGACTGTCGAGCCCGACATCGAGGAGGAAGCAGCCGAGGAGGAGGAAGTCGAGACGGAACTGGTCGCGCGGGGACTGGTCGACAAGACGCCCGACCTGGACGACGAGGAGAAGCGCCTGCTGGACCAGCGTCGCCAGGTCGGCAAGCCGAAGTTCAACCGGCAGGACCACCACAAGAAAAAGCGTGTTCCGACCTCGTGGCGCCGCCCCCGTGGACAGCTCTCGAAGCAGCGGAAAGGCGTCAAGGGGAAAGGCGACAGCGTGCAGGCCGGCTTCCGGACGCCGACAGCGGTCCGGGGTCGACACCCCTCCGGCTTCGAGGAGGTGTACGTCCACAACACGGACGACCTGGACGGCGTCGACGGTGACGAGGAGGCGGTGCGTATCGCCTCGTCGGTCGGCGGCCGCAAGCGCGAGCGCATCGAGGAACAGGCAGAGGACTCGGGCATCCGGGTGCTCAACCCGACCTACGAGGAGGTCGAGATCGAATGACGGACCTCAGTGCACAGAAGCGACTGGCCGCAGACGAACTCGACGTTGGAAAGAACCGCATCTGGTTCGACCCCGACCGGCAGTCGGACCTCGCGGAGGCGATCACCCGGGAGGACATCCGCGAACTGGTCGAGGAGGGTGCGATTCAGGTCGACGACGAGTCGGGCAACTCCCGGGGTCGCGCGCGCGAGCGCAACCAGAAACAGTCGTACGGCCACCAGAAGGGGCCCGGCACCCGGAAGGGAACCGCCGGCGCACGACAGAACGAGACGGACGATTGGCAGTCCCGCATCCGCGCCCAGCGCAGGCGACTGCGGGAACTCCGTGACGCGGACGAGATCTCCCGCAGCGAGTACCGCACGCTCTACGACAGGGCCGGCGGCGGGGAGTTCGACAGCGTCGCGGATCTCGAACGACAGCTCGACGAACGAGGTGATGCATGATGGCAACAGGACCACAGTACACAGTGCCGATGCGACGTCGCCGCGAGGCCAGA
>JAQCNG010000165.1 GCA_028275145.1 Halovenus sp.
TCCGAGACACCCTTTTACGAGAGGATGTCCGAGCGGTCAATCTACGAATCACTCAACGTTCCAACAGTTATCAACGCGGCGGGAACAAAGACGAGAATCGGCGGGAGTCTCATACGGAGAGAGGCAAGGGAGGCGATGCTGGAGGCGGCGGACTCGTTTGTTCGTCTCTCGGATCTGCAGGCGGCGGCGGGTGAACGTATCGCCGAGATAACGGGCGCGGAGGCGGGTTACGTCACGAACGGCGCGGCGGGTGGCCTGCTGCTCTCGGCGGCGGCCTGTCTCGCCGGGGCCGACCCGGGTATCATGCACCAACTCCCCGACACCGACGGTATCGCAGACGAAATCGTCATGCCCCGGACCCATCGGACCAGTTACGACCACGCGTTTCGAACCGCGGGTGCCACAATCGTCGACATCGGAACAAACGATGCCTACCTCGGGACCGGTTCGCGGCCGGTCGAGCCCTGGGAGTACACCGCCGCCATCTCCGAGGAGACGGTGGCGGTCGGACACGTGTACAAATCGTACGGGAGCCCCCCACTCGACGAGGTGTGTGCGCTCGCAGCAGAGCACGACGTTCCGGTCATCGTCGACGCCGCCGCCGAGGTTCCGCCCGCGGACAACCTCTCGTGGTTCACCGAGCAGGGGGCAGACCTCGTTGTTTTCAGCGGCGGCAAGGGTATCCGGGGGCCACAGACAACGGGGATACTCGCGGGTCGGGCGGACCTCGTCGAGTCCGCCGCCTTTCAGCAACTGGATATGCACGCCGCCGACGATGTGTGGGACCCGCCGAACAAACTCGTCGACCGGGACAAGATCGACGGAGTTCCGCGACAGGGTATCGGCCGGCCGCTGAAAACCGGCAAGGAGGAGATTGCGGGGCTGGTTCGCGCACTCGAGTGTTTCGTCGCGGATACACAGGACGAACAGGCCGAGTGGTCCGAGCGCGCACACCGTATCGCCGGGGAACTCGACGGACTCGACCATCTGTCCACGGAGATACGCGACGGGGAGCGGTCAGTCGCGCCGGCCGTCGCCGTCCACGTCGACGAGGCAGACTCGCCAGTGTCGGCACGGGAACTGGTGGGTGCGCTCCGGGCGGAGGAGCCGCGGGTGTTCGTCGGTGCCGACGACACCGACGAGGGACAGTTCACTGTCAACCCGATGTGTCTGGGCGACGCCGAGACCGACCACGTCCTCGAGCGGATCGCTGCCAATCTGGGTCGGGAGGCGGGTGTCTGAGATGCGTGCAATCGCCGTCCATCGCGGGGAGTCACAGCCACGCCTGCGCGAGGTGCCGCGGCCGGACCCTGGCCCGGGTGAGGTGCTCGTCCGGACGCTGCGGGTCGGCATCGACGGGACCGACCACGAGGTTATCGCCGGTTCGCACGGCGGGTTCCCCGAGGGCGAGTCCTATCAGATCCTCGGTCACGAGGCCGTCGGTGTGGTGGCTGAGGCAAACGGGACAGACCTGGCCGAGGGACAACTCGTCGTCCCGACGGTGCGACGCCCGCCGGGCGGGGGGTCCAACGAGTACTTCGACCGGGGGGAACCCGACATGGCCCCGGCAGGCGCGTACGTCGAGCGCGGTATCGCCGGTGCACACGGGTACATGTCCGAGTTTTTCACCAGCGCGCCGAGATTTCTGGTCTCTGTGCCGGCCAGTCTCGCCAAAACTGGGTTTCTGGTCGAACCGATAAGCAACACCGAGAAAGCGCTCGAAATGGCGTACGCCTCCCGGTCTACGTTCGAATGGTCCCCCGAGACTGCGTTCGTCCTCGGAAACGGGTCGCTCGGTCTCCTGTCGCTGGCGCTCGTCGGACAAGGGGAGTTCGAGCGGACCTACTGTCTCGGCCGACGCAGTCGTCCGGACCCGACAATCGATATCATCGAGCGACTCGGGGCCACCTACGTCGACTCCCGCGAGACGCCGGTGAGTGAGGTGACCACGGCACACGAGCAGATGGATTTCGTCTGCGAGGCAACCGGATACGCCAGACACGCCTTCGAGACTATCGACGCACTGGCACCGGGTGGGGTGGGGACACTGCTCGGCATCCCGTCGGACTGGACGTTCGAAATCGACGGCGGACGACTCCACCGGGCGCTCGTCCTCGAGAACAAGGCCCTCGTCGGCAGTGTGAACTCCTACGTCCCGCAGTTCGAACGGGCCACCGACACTCTCGCCGACTACCCGGACTGGTTGACCGACGCGATTATCACGGACGTGTTCGACCCGGCCGAGACCGACGTGGTCTTCGAAACCGGCGACGAGCATATAAAGACCGTCGTCGAGTTCGGGACGCGCTGATCAGTCGGTTCTGATTCCGGCCAGTCCCGAGTCGAACTCGCCGCGGGCGGGTTCGGGCACGTACTCCTCGAGGTCTATGTCGTCGAACTCGACCCGGCGACCCTCCTCGGCGGCCTTGTACGACGCCATACAGAGTCGGACCACCTCCAACCCGTCGTGAACGTCCTCGCGTGCGCTCTCCCCGGCGCGGAACGACTCGACGACGTGTTTGTTCTGTTCGAGGTAGCCGTACGCCGCCGTCTCGTCCGGCACGACCGGGATTGCTCCCTGCTCTGCCTCCTGTTTCTCGACGTAGTACTCCCCCTCGCCGCCGATGTTGTCGGAGAAAAACACCTCCGTTCCGGTGTCGATGGTGTTGACCGACCCGGAGTACTCGGGGCCGAGCAACTCCATCGTGAGGCGGATGCCGGAGCCGACGAAGTTCCAGGAGTTCGTTGCCTCTCCGACCACTAGCTGTCCGTCCTCGGTTTCGTAGAATATCGACCCTCTGGCGTAGTCCTCCGCCGGTGTGTTCTCGTAGTCGACGTCGTACTCGTCTGCCAGCTCCTGTGCGTACTCGTCTCGCCCCCACTTCAGCGTCGAGATATCGGCGGCGACCGCGATCGGCCTGAGCCCCCCGCCATCTGTCTCCGGGTTCTCCAGGAGGAACTTGTTGACCTTGTGTGAGTGACACATCATGTCGTTCAACACCCCGCCGCCCTGTTGTTTGCCGTCCCAGAACCACCCCGCATGCGGGCCGCTGTGTTCCTCTGTCGACCTGGCGAGGTAGGGCCGGCCGGCGGGCCGGCCGTTCGACCAGAGCAGGTCTTTCATGCGTTTCACACTCGGCATGTGCACCTGGTTCTCGAGGTAGGCGTGGGCGAGACCCGTCTGCTCGACCAACTCCACCACCCGCTGTGCCTCGCGGACGTTTCTCCCGAGTGGCTTCTCGAACGCGACCCCCGTCAGGTCGGCGTTTCCCTGTTCGAGTTCCTCGGTCACCATCTCCATTGTCTCCACGCGGGCGTAGTTCGGACTCGTTATCCAGAGCGCGTCGACGGCCGGGTCCCGGACCAACTCGCGCACGTCGCCGTACGTGTTCGGGTCCCCGCAGTCCGCTGCGCGCATCTCCTCGGCGAGACTGTCGGCCTTGCTCACCGTCGGGTTCATTATCCCTGCGACGTCGGCGTGTCGGATCTTCTGTATCGAGTCAGAGTGGAAGGTTCGCGTGATGAATCCAGCGCCAACAAAGCCGATACCCAGTCGGGCAGTCCCGGACATGGGTGTCTGTTACCGGGACATCCACTTATCGGTTATTGAACGTGCCTGTCAGTTCCGTGGTCAGACGGGCGCGTAACCGGGTGCCTCGGCGGACCCGGCCGTGTCACCGGTTCCGGGACAGACTACCGACACCACTCGAGAATCATACTCGCGTACACCTTCGCGGCCGTCTCGAACTGGGACAGCGGGATGTACTCGTCCGGTCCGTGTGCCCCCATGGATATGTCTCCGGGACCCATGCTGATGGTCTCGACCCCACAGTCACGCTGGATGAACCCGTTGTCGGCAACCGCCTTGAACCCGGAGTAGACAGGCTGTTTCCCGGTGACAGCCCGGTAGGCCGCGCCGAGTGACCCACAGGCCGGGTGGTCGGGCGAGACGTCGAACGCCGGCCAGTCGACCACCTCCTTCCACGACATCTCCGGTGGGTTGTCTTTCAGCCAGTCGTCTGTCGCCGCCAGCGCGGTGACCGCCTCCTGCATCTCCTCCCAGAGCGCCGTGTCCTCGGCCTGTGGCGGCCAGTACACCTGGCCCTCGATTGTCGCGTGGCCCGGAATCGACGCGATGTAGTCGCCCGCCTCGACGATTGTACAGGTGATACTGGCCGGCCCCACGCCCTGGACGTCGGGACGGGGTGTTCCACCACCACCGTATATCTCGTCGTCGTACCGCATGTTCCACTGGTGTTCCAGGTCGTCGAACTGCTCGATGATCCGGACCAGTATCCCGGTTGCGTCGACCCCCACCTCGCTCCCCTGCCGGATGCCGTGTCGCTGTGGGTAGTTCAGCAGATTCTTCTGTGACGTGTGTATCCCCTGTCCCTCTATCTCGACTCTGAAATCGAACGTTCCGGAGCTTTTCGTGTGAATCTCGTTGTTCGTTGGTTCGGTGTTGAGACAGATGGGAATCTCCCGTCCCGCTTCGAGGTGGGCCTCTGTTGCGGGGATGGAACCCACCTCCGGCTGTGCGAGTTCCTCACCCACGACGAGACTCATCATCACGTCGCCGCTCAACTCGACGTCGGACGCCATCACAGCCTTGACCGCCCAGATCATCGCCGTGTTCGGCCCCTTCATATCGTTTGCCCCGCGGCCGTACAGTTTTCCGCCCTCGACAACGGGGTCCCACGGCTCCTTTGTCCAGGCCCTCTCGTCTTCGGCCGTGACATCGACCACGTCCGAGTGACCGTTGAACAGGAGATTCTGACCGTCCCCGTCCCCCCCACCGGCGAGCACGGCGTTCACGTTCGGCCGATTCTGGTCCTCCGTGACGTCGACAGTCTCCACCTCGTCCCAGTCCATCTCGTTGCGAAAAAACGGTTCGACGAACTCCCGCTGGACACGCTCCTCGTGTTCGGTCGGCGAGCGATAGGAGATATACTCCCTGAGGAACGCTCTCATCTCCTCCGTGTGAGCCTCGATCCAGGCGTGTATCTCCTCGGACATTACAGAGTCTGTGTGGCGTGACCGATATAAAACCCTGCCCCGCGCCGGTCGTCACACCCGCCGGTCGTCACCCGCGCCGGTCGTCACCCCCGCCGGTCGTCACCCCCGCCGGTCGTCACACCCGCCGGTCGTCACCCGCGCCGGACGGACTCGGCCTGTCCCGGGCGGACCGGTCAGCGAGCAAAGGAGACACCGGGACTGACCCTCTCAGGACTCGCTCTCGTAGGCCTCGCCAACCTTCGAGGGCATCTTCGTGCGGCCGTACACGGCGAGCACCACGACCACCGTGACGTAGGGCAACAGCCCCGTCAGGTTCGAGGAGATGTCGACACCGACAGTCTGGAGCTGGGTCTGGAGCTGGTCGGCCCCGGCAAAGAGCACCGCAGCGAGAAAGGCCCCGACAGGGTTGTAGTTCCCGAACAGGTACGCGACGATGGCGATAAAGCCACGGCCGTCGATCATCGTGAGTCCGCCCCCGACGAAGCTCGTGGTGACCCCGACAGCAAAGACGGCCCCGCCGAGTCCGGC
>JAQCNG010000173.1 GCA_028275145.1 Halovenus sp.
AGGGAGGCAGGAATGAACGTCGGGATTCTCTACTCGCGGATACGCAGAGACGAGAAACTCCTGCTCGCGGAGCTCCGCGACCGGGGCCACGAGGTGCGCAAAATCGATGTTCGTCGCCAGCAGTTCGGTCTCACAGACCCGCCGGCGGCGTTTGGCGAGGTGGACGTGCTGGTCGACCGCTGTCTGGCCACGAGCCGGAGCGTTCACATCACCCAGTTCGCCGAGGCCTACGGCGTGCCGGTGGTCAACAGCGCCCGGACGGCGACGGTCTGTGCGAACAAGGTCCGCAACAGCCTGGCGCTCTCGGCCGCCGGCGTCCCGACGCCGGCGACGGAGGTGGCGTTCACCACGGACGCCGCGCTGGAGATAGTCGAGTCGTTTGGCTACCCCTGCGTGCTGAAACCGGTGGTCGGCTCGTGGGGGCGGCTGATGGCGAAGCTCGACTCGCGCTCGGCCGCCGAGGCGGTGCTCGAACACAAGGAGACGCTGGGTCACTACGAGCACAAGATATTCTACATCCAGGAGTTCGTCGACAAGCCGGGCCGTGACATCCGTGTGGTCGCGGCCGACGGCGAACCCGTTGCCGCGATGACCCGCCAGTCCGACCACTGGCTGACCAACGCCGCCCAGGGGGCCGACACAGCCCGGTTCCCGGTCGACGACGATGTTCGTGATATCGTCGCGCGTGCGAGCGAGGCGGTCGGCGGCGGGTTGCTCGGCGTGGACCTGATGGAGGTGGGCGGCGCGGGGAGCAACGAGTACACCGTCCACGAGGTCAACCACAACGTCGAATTCAAGGCGCTGAACGACGTGGCCGAGGTGGACGTTCCCGGCCGTGTCGTGGACTGGCTGGAGCTACGGTTCGGCGACCAGGGGGTGAGCGCGTGAGCTACACCGCGAGTGTCGTCGGCGGAAGCGGGTTCACGGGTGGTGAACTGCTGCGCCTGCTGGCGGGCCACCCCGAGTTCGAACTCGAGCAGGCGACCAGTCGCTCGAAGACGCGAAAGACAGTCGGGCACGTCCACCCGAACCTCCGGGGCCTGGACCTGCGATTCTCGAGTCCCGAGGACCTGGCGGACGTGGACGTGCTGTTCTCGGCGGCCCCCCACGGCGTGGCGATGGGGGAGATCGACCGCTACCGCGAGGCCGCGGAGACGGTGGTCGACCTCTCGGCCGACTTCCGCCTCTCCGAGGAAACCCAGTACGAGACGTGGTACGACGGCCACACGCGGCCGGAACTGCTCGCGGAGTCGGTGTACGCGCTGCCGGAACTCGGCCGCGAGCGGTTGGCCGGCGCGGACCTGGTCGCCGCGGGTGGATGCAACGCCACCGCGACCATCCTCGGACTGCTCCCGTTGTTCGAGGCCGACCTGCTCTCGGGCGACGAGCGGGTCGTCGTCGACGTGAAGGTCGGTTCCAGCGAGGGTGGTGCGGGCGGTGCCGACGCCGCCTCGCACCCGGAGCGCTCGGGGGTGGTCCGGCCGTACGCGCCGACGGGTCACCGCCACGAGGCCGAGATAGCGGAGTTTCTGGGTCTCGACGTCGCGTTCACCGCCCATGCGGTGGACATGACACGCGGGGCGGCGGCGACCTGTCATGTTTTTCCCGACGGGCCGGTCTCGACGTCGGCGCTCTGGGGGGCCTACCGTGACACCTACGCCGAGGAGCCGTTCGTCGAAACCGTCGCCGGCGGTGGCGGGGTCTACCGGTACCCCGAGCCAAAGGCCGTCGCGGGCACCAACCGCGCCGAGGTGGGCTTCGAACTCGACCCCGGCAGCGAGCGGGTCGTGGCGCTTGCGGCAATCGACAACATGATGAAAGGCTCCGCCGGGCAGGCGGTCCACGCAGCGAACATCGCACTCGGCATCGAGGAGACAACCGGACTCGACTTCGCGGGACTGCACCCCGTGGGGGCACCATGAGCGACGACGCGACGCCGCGGGTCGTGGTCAAGGTGGGGGGCGCGCGAGCGGTCGACCCCGCCGGTGCGCTCGGCGACGTTGCGACGCTCGTGACCGGCGGGGCCGACGACGTGGACGAGCGGGAGGTTGTCCTGACACACGGCGGTTCCACCGCGGTGGACGAGACACTGGAGCGACTCGGCATCGAACCGGAGTACGTCGAGACCCCCTCTGGGGTGGTCGGCCGGTTCACCGACAGCGAGACGATGAAGGTGTTCGAGATGGTGTTACCCGGTCTGCTGAACACGGACCTGGTCGCGGGCCTCCGGAGCCAGGGGGTCGACGCCGTCGGGTTGTCCGGCGTCGACGGGGGACTGCTCTCCGGTCCGCGCCAGTCCGCCGTCCGGGTGCTCGAGGACGGCAAGCGCAAGATACGCCGGGGCGACCACTCCGGCAGTCTCCAGGCGGTAAACGGTGACCTGCTCGCGACGCTGCTCGCGGACGGCTACACGCCGGTCGTGAGTCCGCCGATGGCCGGCACCGACGAGCAGGACGGGACGGAGGAGGTCACACCGGTCAACACCGACGCCGACCGGGCGGCGGCGGCAATCGCGGGCGAACTCGGCGCGACGCTGGTCGTCCTGACCGACGTGCCGGGGGTTCTCGCGGACCCGGACGACGAGACGACGCTTCTCGGGCGTGTCGAGACACCCGCCGACTGGGCGCACCTGGAGACTGCCGCCGAGGGGTTCATGCGCCGGAAGGTGATGGCAATCGAGGAGGCCCTCGAGGCGGGCGCGGCCCGGGCAATTGTGGCGGATGCGAACGCCGCGGCGCCGGTTCTCGGCGCGCTCGACGGCGGCGGCACCCACGTCCTCCCGGGTGCGCTCGGCGAGCGCGAGGCGGACAGAATCGACGCGAGCGATACGGACAAGAGCAACGAGCACGGAGGAGGGGTATGAGCGGGTTCGTGTTTTCGGAGAAACCGATCGAGATGGTGGAGGGTGAGGGAGCGTATCTGTACGACGACAGCGGGCGGGAGTACCTCGACATGGGTGCGAGTTACGCCTGCGTGCCGCTGGGGCACGGTCACGAGGCAGTCCAGTCGGCGGTCACCGACCAACTCGGCCGGTTGACCTACGTGCAGGCGTCGTACCCCGTCGAGATACGGACGGAACTGTACGAGCGCCTCGCGGCCGTCGCGCCGGGTGACATCGGCAACGTCTGGCTGTGTAACTCGGGGACGGAGGCGAACGAGGCGGCGCTGAAGTTCGCCCGGTCTGCGACGGGCAACTCGAAGATAATCGCGACAGAACTGGCGTTTCACGGGCGCACCATGGGGTCGCTCGCCACGACGTACAAGGAGAAGTACAAGAAACCCTACGAACCGCTGATGGGTGACGTCGAGTTCGTCGACTACGACGACCCGGCGGCGCTCGCGGGGGCGGTCGACGAGGAGACGGCGGCGGTCATCGTCGAACCAATCCAGGGCGAGGGGGGTATCAACCCGGCGTCGACGGCGTTTCTCCAGCGGGCCCGCGAGGCAACCGCCGAGGCCGGGGCCGCGCTGGTGTTCGACGAGGTCCAGACCGGGATGGGCCGGACCGGGGCGATGTGGGCCTGCGAGCGGGCAGGTGTGGTGCCGGATATGCTGACGAGCGCGAAGGGTCTGGGCAACGGGTTCCCGGTCGGTGCGACGCTGTGCCGGGACTGGATTGCGGAGGACTACGGCTCTCACGCCTCGACGTTCAGCGGTGGTCCGGTCATCTCCGCCGCCGCCGAGGCGACTGTCTCGACGCTGGTCGACGCCGAGGTTCCGGCCCACGCCGACGAGGTCGGCATCTACCTGCGGGAGCAACTCGCGGAGCGACTGGGTGACTCGATCCGCGAGATCCGCGGCAGAGGGCTGATGGTCGGTATCGAGGTGCGGCGTGGCTCGAACCGGGTCCTGCGTGATCTGGCGCTGGAACACGGCGTGCTGGCGCTGCCCGCCGGGCGGACTGTCGTGCGACTGCTGCCGCCGCTGACCATCGACCGCGACCAGGCCGACGAGGTGGTCGACGCGCTCGAGGCAGTCGTCGGTTGAGCGGCGGGAGAACGGGACCGTTTTGCCGGTCGCGGCCACACTCACGTGCATGACTCGGGTTCGCGTCAGGGGTATCTACGCGACGGCGCTGACGGCCACGTTCGAGAGAGTCGTGCAGGCGTCGCAGGTGATTCGAGAGCGGTTCGAGGAGACGTTTCCGGCGGACCCGCCGGCGGCGTCGGTAAAGACGACAGCAGACCGGCAGGGTGTGGGGGTCCACGGGGAGCAATCCGCGGTCGATACGGTCGGCGACGAGCTGGGCGACCTCTCCCGGGACACGTTCGCCTGGCCGGCAGACCTCCCGCGGGGTGGCGTGTACGCGGGCGAGGTGAGCGAGACACTCGGCAGCGGCGCGCTGGTCGACTGCGGTGAGGGGACGGGCTTTCTGCCCTACTCGAAGACGGCCGGACACGTCGACGAGGGTGATCGCCTGCGCGTGCAGGTCCGGGAGCCACGGCCCTGCTGGGCCGACAGTCGGCCGGTTCTCGACACCACCGTGCGGATGCAGGGGTCGCTCGCGGACCTCGTCAGGGGGAAACGCGGCGGGCGAGGGGGTCCCGAACTCGCGGAGATTCTGCCGGTCGACCCGCCCGATGGGTGGGGTGTCGACTGGGCACCCGCGGCCGACGACGCCGGACTCGACGCGCTCGGGGAGACACTCGAATCGCTCGGCGAGCGGGCCGGGTCACTCGACGCGGCGTTCGACGACGCGCCCGCACCGGGCGACGCCGCACCCCACACCTACTGGGCGGGCGAGGCGACACGCTGGGTCTGGTTCGGCCGCGAGGCCCGGTTCGCGCTCGACGAGCGCCGCCGGGCGGTGGTGCCGACGATGCCCGGCCACCACCGGACGAAAGCCGCAACCGGCGCGGCGAGCACTGCCGTCGACTTCGTCGAGGCTGTCTGTGGGGACCTGTCCGGCGGTGAGAGCGACAGTGACGACGCGTTCCCGTTCGCTGCGGTGGTCGGCCAGTTCGGGCCGGAGCAGGGCGATTCGGTGGGTATCGGCCACGGCAAGCCCGACGGTCGGCGCATCGACCTCGGCCCGGCGGCGGTGACCGACATCGACGGGGAGACGGTGACTGTCGAGCGGAAAATCTCCGGCGGCGGAACCTACGACGCGCTCGGCGTCCCCAAACAGGACGGCGACGTCGCGACGACGAAACTCCGCGAGGGCCGGTGGTGGTACCCGACGGTCTACCGTGGCGAGGACGGCGAGCGCCGGGGCACCTACGTCAACGTCTGCACGCCCGTCGAGGTGTTCCCCGACGAGGTGCGCTACGTCGACCTGCACGTCGACGTGGTCAGGCGGCCGGACGGAACCGTCGAGCGTGTCGATGACGACGAACTCGACGCGGCCGTCAAGGCCGGACTCGTCGCGGAACCGCTGGCAAAAAAGGCCCGGAGCGTGGCCGCCGCCGTCGAGCGTGCGCTGTGACGGCAGGGCCGCTGTCGAACGCCGAGGCGGCCACGACACTGGGCGACACACCTGCTCTGGACCGTTGTGTTTAAATACATACGTCGGGGATGTACGAGTAGAATCGTGCAGGGGCAGATAGCCCCGAGTCCGGCGGTGGGCGCGAGTATTAGCACACACGTGTCGTGGTAGCCAAGCGGCCCAAGGCGCATGGTTGCTAACCATGTGGCGTACTGCCTCCGGGGTTCGAATCCCCGCCACGACGTGTACAATCAACCACACATGAGTGCAGAAAACCCAGAGGCGGACGAGGATGTGGACGACGACATCCGCTATTTCGTCCGTATCGGCCAGACCGACCTCGACGGAACGAAGTCCGTCGAGCGGTCGCTGACAGACCTGAACGGAATCGGGCGGCGAACAGCCCGCATCATCGCCGAGCGGGCAGACATCGACCGGACCGCGACCTTCGGTGCGCTCGAGGACGACGAGATCGAGCGCATCGTCACCCTCGTCGAGGAGTTCGGCGGAGACGCCCCGGAGTGGATGACGAACCACCGGAACGACTTCTTCGACGGCGAGACCACCCACAAGATCGGCAACGACCTCGAGATAACGCGCCGACAGGACATCAACCGGATGAAGATGATCGACTCCTACAGAGGTGTCCGGCACAAGCGCGGCCAGAAGGTCCGCGGCCAGCGGACCCAGTCGACGGGCCGCTCCGAGGGAACAATCGGCGTGAACGTCGAGGCGATAAAGGAAGAACAGGCAGAGGAGGCTGAGGAGTAATGGCACTCGGCACAAACACCACGTTTTACGAGACGCCGAATCACCCCTACCAGGGTGAGCGCATCGCAGAGGAGGCCGGCCTCGTGAGCACGTACGGCCTGAAAAACAAGGAGGAGCTCTGGCGCTCGGAGTCGGAACTGCGCCAGTACCGGCGGGCGGCCCGTGACCTCATCGGGAGCGCCGGCGGTGACGTTGGTGCCGCGGAGCGCGAGGGCCGCGAGTTCGTCGCGAAACTCCGGCGTATCGGCGTGCTCGCCGACGAGGAGTCGCTTGACGACGTGCTGGCGCTGGACGTGACCGATATCCTCGAACGACGCCTCCAGACGCTGGTCTACCGGAACGGCTACGCGAACACGGCAGACCAGGCCCGCCAGTTCATCACGCACGGGCACATCACCGTCGAGGGGCGCCAGGTTCGGGTCCCCTCGTACACGGTGCGTGTCACCGAGGAGTCGACAATCAACTTCGACAGTTCGTCGCCGCTGACCGACGAACTCCACCCCGAACGGGCCGACCAGTAACCAACACCGAGACTCACACATGGCAGACGACAACGACAAGTGGGGAATCGCCCACGTGCATGCATCGTTCAACAACACAATCATCACAATCACCGACCAGACCGGTGCCGAGACGCTGGCGAAGTCAAGCGGCGGGACCGTGGTCAAGCAGAACCGGGACGAGGCCTCGCCGTACGCGGCGATGCAGATGGCCGAGGAGGCCGCCGAGGAGGTGCTCGCCCAGGGTGTCGACGGCGTCCACGTCCGTGTCCGTGGCCCCGGTGGCAACCAACAGGGCAACCCCGGACCGGGCGCACAGGCGACGATTCGGGCGCTCGCGCGCGCCGGTCTGGAGATTGGCCGCATCGAGGACGTCACACCGACCCCCCACGACGGCACCCGCGCACCAAAGAACGCGGGTTTCTGACGATGGACTACGAGGTTCAGTTCGTGGAGCGCGGCGAGCGGGAGACGCGGTTCGTGGCCCGACCGATGACCCCCGCGTTCGCGAACGGCATCCGCCGGGCGATGCTCGCGGACGTCCCCACGTTCAGCGTCGACAACGTCCGTGTCATCGAGAACTCGAGCGTGATGTTCGACGAACAGATCGGTCTCCGCCTCGGACTGGTGCCGCTGACGACCCCGCCAAACGAGTTCGACATCGGCGACGAGGTGACACTGTCGCTCGACGTGTCGGGTCCCTCCCGGGACTCCCCAGAGGAGACGCGGACGGCCTACTCTGGCGATATCGTCTCACACGACGAGATGGTCGAACCCGCCGACGGGAACATCCCCGTTATCGACCTGAAGGCCGACCAGCGCCTGCAGGTCGAGGCCGACGCGGTGCTCGACGTGGGCCGGGAGCACGCCAAACACCAGGGCGGGGTCGCGGTGGGCTACCGGCACCTCCAGCGTGTCGAGGACGCCGGCGAGCGCGGTGAGTTCGACGACGACGACGCCCACATCGTCCGTGGTGTCATCGAGGAGAGCGCCCCCGAACACGTAGACGGCGACGCGAGCGAGGGGGACCTGGTGGCCACGGAGGCGTTCGACCACGACCTCCGCAACCGCTATCCGGGTCGTGACCTCGACGTCTCGGATGTCGAGAACGCGTTCGTGTTCGACGTCGAGACGGACGGGTCGCTGTCGGCGGACGAACTCGTCGATCGGGCGGTCGGGTCGCTGGAGGCCCGCGGACAGGAGCTGAAGGAGGCAGTCCAGCTATGAGTCGCCGGCCACGCGGTGCCGACGGTGTCGACCCGGAGAGCGGGTCGGCCCCGTGTCGCCGGGTCTGTGAGCGGGTGACCGATTCACGCCCGGAGAGCGGGCGTGGAGTCGGGACCGAAAACGGTTTGAGTGGTTCGGAGCCAAACGTACAGACGCGCAGGGATAGCCAAGTCAGGCCAACGGCGCAGCGTTCAGGGCGCTGTCCCGTAGGGGTCCGCAGGTTCAAATCCTGCTCCCTGCATTTCTCAGGAGGACCGTCATGAGTAAGACAAACCCACGACTGGAGGGTCTCAT
>JAQCNG010000190.1 GCA_028275145.1 Halovenus sp.
GTGTTCGAGGCCGACCCCAGCGAGGACGACACCGCCGAGCGGTTCGACCGGCTGTCGCCGGCGGAGCTCGTCGACGTGGTCGGCAAGATCGAACTCGCCGCGGGGAGCAACGCGCCCGTCGACCTGCTGGCCGCGAAACTCCTGCGACGCTCGGGGCTACACGCTGTCGTCCTGGACGGCTCCGACCCCGGGCGTATTGCGGCCGCCGTCGCAGGCGACCACGACGGAACCGATATCGTCCCCGGAGCGTGACCGGCCGACCCGCTTGGCAACGCTTAATCGGCTGTGGGCGCTACACAGAGACGATGCGAGGTGTCGCTCCGAACCGATGACAGACGACGATGCCGAAACCGACGGGCCGGGGGTTCCCGGTCCCTACGAGGTTGCCAGTACCGACAGCGCCTTCTGGGTCGACGCTGCCGCGGACGCTATCGAGGCGCGCGACCCCGAGGAACCCATCGTCGTGAAGGGAGGGGTTTCGCCGTCGGGAATCCCGCACATCGGCCACTTCAACGAGATTCTGCGCGGGTACTACGTCGCGGAGGTGCTCCGCGAGCGGGGGTACGAGGTCCGGCAGGTGTTCACGGCAGACGACCGCGACCGCCTGCGCAAACTCCCCCGGCAACTCGCTGACACCGACTGGGAGATTGTGGGGTTGGGCGAGGTGGACGCGGGTGCGCTCGGGCGCAATCTCGGACAGCCCTACACCGACGTGCCGGACCCGTTCGGCGAGTCCGATTCCTACGGCGACCACTTCACCGACCTGCTCCGGCGCAGCGTCGAGCGTCTCGGCATCCCCGTCGACTTTGTCTCGACGACAGACCGCTACGAGGCCGGCGCGTTCGACGACGCCATCCGGACGGTCCTCGAGAACCGCGAAACTGCCCGCGAACTGCTCGCGGAGTACCAGAACGGTGTCGACGACACGTACGTTCCCTTTTTTCCAATCTGTGGGTCCTGTGGACAGCTCACCGAAACTGTGACCAGCCTCGACCTGGAGGGCTGGACCGTCTCGTATGCCTGCGAGGACATCGAGACTGGCGACGAGGTCATCGAGGGCTGTGGTCACGAGGGAACAACCTCACTGCGCAACGGCAAACTGCCCTGGCGGTTCGAGTGGCCCGCCCAGTGGGACCTGTTCGACGTCGACTTCGAGCCGTTCGGCAAGGACCACGCCGAGGGCTCCTGGCAGAGCGGCGTCGACATCGCGCACAGCCTGTTCGGGGACGAACCACCCGTCCCGATGGTGTACGAGTGGTTCACCCTGGAGGGTGAGGCGCTGTCGTCCTCGTCGGGGAACGTAATCACCGTCGAGGAGGTGCTCGACGTGCTGGAGCCGCCGGTGTTGCGGTACTTCTTCGTAAAGGAGCCACTGCGACAGCGGGACTTCTCCATCGAGCGACTCGACCAGCTCGTCGACGAGTTCGACCGCTTCGAGCGCAGTTACATCGGTGCGCTCGATGGTGACGAACAGGAGCCGTCGGTTCCACCGGAGGTGTATCCGATGGTCGTCGACGAGGTCCGCGAGGAGCGGTTCCGGATTCCCTACACGTTCGCGGCCGTACTCGGGATGACCGACGACCCCGACCTCCGCGAGGAGATCGCCCGGCGAGAGGGCCATATCCCGTCGGATGCGTCCGAGCGGGCTATCGAGGAGGCCCTCAACCGGGTCGAGCGCGCCCGGGCCTGGGCCAGTCGCACCGGCAACGAGTTCGACTACGAACTCAAACGCGCAGAGATGCCGACCGTCACGCTCGACGACGACACCGCGGCGGCGCTCGCCGAACTGGCCGACTTCGTCGCGGCGGGCCACGACGGGGCGGCCGTACAGGGCCGGATATTCGAACTCGCCGAGGAACGGGACATCGACGTCGGCGAGTTCTTTGGCGCCGGCTACCGTCTCTTTTTCGACGACACCGAGGGGCCGAAACTCGGCCCGTTCCTGGCGAAACTCGACCGGAGTTTCGTTGTCGACCGTCTCAGACAGGAGCGGTAGCGACCGGGACGGACACACCGAACGGCGACACTGCCGGTGGTGACGGCCTACACGCCCCCGTCCACGTCGAAAAGTTCCGTGAGAAGCGAGTGCTGGCCGCGGTGGAGTCGCTCCAGAAACGCCGACTTGCTGATATCCAGTTCGGCGGCAACGTCGCTCGCGTCCACCTCCCGGGGGACGGTGAAATATCCCATCGCGGTGGCCTGCTGGAGCGCCGCTACCTGCGCGGGGGTGAGGTCCCACCGGCGGGCGACCGGTCGGTCGTCGCCGGGTTCCAGCGCGTACAGTCGCTCGAGTCTGGTGCCGACGGTTTCGCCGGCCCGCTCCAGCACCGAGCGCAGAATCTCGGTCCCCACCACGCTGCCGGTCACGTACGCGTCACCGTCCCGGTAGGTCAGGGCCTCCATCATGAACCCCGCGTCGACGAGTTCGTGGACGACACAGGGCGACAGCGAGAGACACCGGTAGGTGTCACGGTCGGCCCGCGAGCGGTGGAGATATCGGATGCGGCCGTCCGCGTCGAGCGCCCGCACCAGCCTGTTGCTCTCGGGCGCGCTGAACCGCAACAGCGTGTACCCGTCCGCGCGCAACAGCGGTGGCTCGCAGTCGACGGCCACGTCCACCGCGCGGGTCGCCACCGCCAGCGGGCAGTCGTCACCCTCGATGCGAACCTCCGCGACGAGGCAGTCGGCTATCACGGCCCGCGGTACGCCACAGATACATTTAAACCCCGTCTATACACGGGCAAATCGGTAAGTATGTGCCCACATACTAGTACGTATGGACATCGAGACGGTCAAACAGCGGGCCGGTCCCCGGGAGTTCAGCCCCAGAGACGACCTGCCCCGGGAGTACCGGGAGGCTGCCACCCGGATGCTCGAGTTCCACGCGAACAGCGAGATAATGGGCGCGTTTCTCGAGCGGCCGTTCATCCGGCGGGCACCGAGTCTGGAGCGGAAGATGGCGTTCAGCGCGAAGGTCCAGGACGAGATCGGGCACGGGCAGATGCTCTACCGGGCGGCCGAGGCGCTCGGGGTAAAGAGCCGCGAGGAGATGCTTGAGGACCTCGCAAACGGTGACGGGAAGTTCCTCAACTGCTTTCACTACCCGATGGAGGAGTACGTCGAGACGCCGATGATCGCCTTCTTCGTAGACGGCGCGGCGATGCGCCGGCAGGCGACGCTGAAGCGGTCGAGTTGGGAGCCCTACGCCCACGCGATGGACAAGATCTGTTTCGAGGAGGGGATGCACGTGAAACACGGCGAGTCGATTCTGCGGGAGTTGACGAACGGCTCCCGGCGCGAACAGGAGATGGTCCAGGCGGCCTTCGAGGAGTGGTGGCCCCGCATCCTGCAGTTTTTCGGCCCCACCGACGACCAGAGCACGCACCACGATTTCATGGCCGAGGTCGGCCTGAAGACCTGCTCGAACGACGAACTCCGGAACTCGTTTCTCAACCAGTATATGCAGAAGGCCCGCGACTACGGGCTGGAGATTCCGGAGTACCCCCGTATCCGCGATACTGGTGACGGCACCTACGAGGTGGCCGAGGAGGACCTCGACTGGGACGAGTTTTTCACCGTCTCACAGAACGAGTACGAGGGAAGCATCGAACAGATCAGCGGCCGGAGACAGGCACAGGAGGCTGTCACGTGGGTCCGGGAACTGTTCGACGACCAGGCGACGACCGGCACCCCCGAGCCACGGGCCGCGGACTGACAATGATCTGGGAAGTGTTTCGACAGCAACAGGAGGGCGGCGACTTTGTCTACTGCCGCGACGTCCACGCGCCGGACCGGGAGATGGCGAAGCAGTATGCCGTCGTCCAGCACGGGCGGCGCAAGCCGACACACGCACTCTGGGTCGTCCCACAGCAGGAGATTCGAGAGGCCGCGGCCGGCGAAAGTGTCGACGCCGGTGGGGACGGCGAAAGTGTCGACGCCGACGGGGACGGCGAAAGTGTCGACGCCGACGGGGCTGATGGCGAAAGTGTCGACGCCGACGGGGACGGCGAGAGTGTCGACGCCGACGGGGCTGATGGCGAGAGTGTCGACAAGGCCGGTGAGTCCGGCGAGTGGCTCGTGTTCAGTCCAGACCGGATGGGCTACCACACGGAGTGTGGGACTGTCACGGCCCAGGACGGGGCCGACGCCTCGCGGCAGGCCATCGAGCGGTTCGCCGAGGACGACGAGACGCTCTGGGTGGTTCGGGAGACAGCGGTGGGAGAGGTAACTGCCGACGATGTCACGTTCGGTGGCACGACGGACAAGTCCTACCGCTTCGCACAGACGTACAACGTCGACCCGGTCGCAGA
>JAQCNG010000196.1 GCA_028275145.1 Halovenus sp.
ACAGAGCCCGCGGTCGACCTGCCGGGCGAGTTCCCGGCCGGCCGCCACGAACCCGAGTGTGCCCAGCGGCGAGGACCCCCCCAGCGGCACGTACGCGAGCGCCGCCGACCGGAGTGCGGCCACCCGCTCCCGGAGCAGCGAGAGCGGAAACGTCGCCCGCGACCGGGCGAGGCGCAGTTCCGGGTCCAGACGGGCCAGCGCACGCAGGTTCTCGCGGACGTGGTCGGTGACGGGTTGTGGGAACTGGACCGCGCGCGGTTCGAGCCCGACCGCCCGGGCGTACGCCGTCGTCGCGAGGACGTGGTTGCTCCCGACACCGCCGCCGGTGAGCACCTGTGAGCAGTTGTTCTCGATTGCCTCACCCAGCAGGAACTCGAGTTTGCGGACCTTGTTGCCGCCGTAGGGCTCCCCGCTCCTGTCCTCGCGTTTCAGGTGGAGCTCCGGGACCCCGAGCGCCTCGCCGAGGTCGGGCGCAGCCTCGACTGCCGTTGGAAACGAGCCTATGTCGACCCGCGGGCGGTCTGGCGCGACGCGCATCGAACGCACTCCGGTCGGCCGAGATTTAGGTGCCACGGTCGTCTCGAGTGACTGTGACACACACCGGTCCGTGTCGGGGCTGTCGACCCGCCGGTTCACCCGCCGAGTGTCGGTGAACCGTGTTCGTCGCCTCGTTCAGTACCCCGTCCACACCAGCTGTTGTCAGTACACGAGTACAGTATGGTTGTCTAGTCAACAAACAGACACAAACCCGCAACGGTGTGTTGGCGCTCAGACCCAGTCCCGCCGCTCAGACCCGGGTCGACAGTGTGGTGTGGAAAGGGGACGCCACGCGCATAATCAACTGCTCGAACCGAGGGGGCGTCGTCGTCACCGTTTTGCCCCTCGACGGGCAAGTGGTATCAATGCGTGACACAGCGACGCTCGACGTGACCATCGTGGACGGCTACGTCGACGAACCGGCACACTTCGGCGTCCCGCCGTACATCTCGACGTACCCCCGATACGTGGCGGGTGCCCTCGTCGATGCCGGGGTTCCCGCGGAGCAGATAACCTACCACACAATCGATGCACTCCGGGAGCAACGAGAGCGGTGGCGTGACGTCGAGGAGGCCGACCTCATGGTGTACGTCGGCGGGATGACCGTCCCGGGCAAGTACGTCGGGGGCACCCCTGCCGAACCGGACGAGGTCCGGCGGTTGGGGTGGACGGCGGACGGGACGACCCTCCTGGGCGGGCCGGTCCGGTTCGGCGTCGCCGACGCGAACGAGGGGGCCACCGAGACCGAGCGCGACGACCTCGACTACGATTTCGTCGCAAAGGGTGACATCGAGGCGGCGGCCTACGACCTCGTGCACGGCGGGATGGAGGGGTTTGGCGACCGGATGCGCGACAATCAGGAACTCCGGCGGTGGGCGAGCAAGGGTGCGTTCGTGGTCGAACAGCACCCGAACCATCCGGAGTATCTCATCTGCGAACTCGAGACATCCCGTGGCTGTCCCTACCGGTGTTCGTTCTGCACGGAACCGCTGTACGGCGCGGACCCGAGTTTCCGCGACCCCGGGGCAGTTGTCGAGGAGGTGGCCGGACTCGCCGACCGCGGCGTCTCGCATTTCCGCCTCGGTCGACAGGCCGACATCCTGGCCTACGGCGGCGACGGCGAGGCCCCGAACCCCGACGCACTCCGGAAACTGTACGGGGGCATCCGCGAGGCGGTGCCCGACCTGGGGACACTCCACCTGGACAATATGAACCCTATCACCATCGTCAGGTGGCCGGAGAAGTCCCGCGAAGGTATCCGGATAATCGCAGAGCACAACACGCCGGGCGACACCGCCGCCTTTGGTCTGGAGTCGGCAGACCCCGTTGTTCAGGAGGCAAACAACCTGAACGTGACCGCCGACGAGTGCTTCCGCGCGGTGAAAATCGTCAACGAGGAGGCCGGGTGGCGACCGGGCGAGGACCCGGCCGAGGCCCCCACCTTCGGGTCGGACGCGGGCCGGGGGATGCCGAAACTGCTCCCCGGAATCAATCTCGTTCACGGTCTGCAGGGCGAGCGACGGGAGACGTTCGAGCACAACCGGGCGTTCCTCCAGCGTGTCTACGACGCGGGACTGGTGTTGCGCCGTGTCAACATCCGGCAGGTGATGGCGTTCTCGGGGACCGATATGTCCGACACCGGCGCGGAGATCGCCCACGACCACAAGAAACTGTTCAAGCAGTACAAACAGGAGGTCCGCGAGGAGATCGACAACCCGATGCTCGAACGGGTCGCCCCCCCGGGCACGGTCCTCGAGAACGTCCACACCGAGTACCACCAGGACGGCCGGACCTTCGGTCGCCAGTTGGGGACCTATCCGCTCCTCGTCGCGGTCCCGGGCGAGCGCCCGCTGGGTGAGGTGCTCGACGTCGCGGTAACCGACCACGGCTACCGCTCGGTGACAGGGGTCCCCTATCCGCTGGATGTAAACGCCGCGTCGATGGACGAACTCACCACCGTTCCGGGGGTCGGACGCCAGCGCGCGGGCGACATCGTCGTCGGACGGCCCCACGACTCCGTTCCCGAGGTGGCCCGACTGGCGACGTTCGCCAGCGTCCAGAAATCCGGTGCCGACTGACCGGTGGGTGCACCCGGAGATACGGGCGTCACCCCAGGCAACACACCCGAGACACACGGCGACGAGCACGCCGCTCACGGGCAACCTCGCGCGGTGTCTCCTGCATGTTCCTCTATTTATACATAGATTTTTATGACCGGAAAACCAACCCCAGACAAGATGACACCGGTGAGAGTCGGCGGCAAACACAGACAGCAACCGTCCACGAGGTGAGACTCAGCATGACCAACAATCTCACAGGTTCAGACCAGAGCGCCGAGAACACCACCCGTACCGGAGAATCGGACGAACGGACAGAGAACATCGGCGATTCAACCAGCAACCGGCGACGGTTTCTTCTGGGTGTGGGCGCGGCCACGGCCCTCGTCGCAGGTTGTGTGAGCGGCGGTGACGACGACGGCGACACCGGAAGCGATGGCAGCGAAAACGGCGGCGACACCGGGAGCGACAACGGTGACGACACCGGGAGCGACAACGGCGGCGACACCGGGAGCGACAACGGTGACGACAGCAGCGACAACGGTGCCGACACCGGCGGCGACAACGGGAGCGACGACAGCGGAGACCCGTACGGCGGTGACGACGGCGGAAGTGACGACGGTGGAGGTGACGACGGCGGAAGCGACGACGGTGGTACCGACAACGGCGGTACCGGCAACGGCGGCGACGGCGGTAACGGTGGTGACGGTACGGCATCCGAGGAGTTTTTCAGTACGGTAAACTGGTCACCGGAGTTCAGGATGGTGTTCAATAACGAGGAGCGCGGGACAACCGTCGAGTACAGACTCAACAGCGGAGAGCGGTATATCGACGTCGACGGAGGTGAGGAAGGCGACATCGAGTACTATATGCTCGAGGATGCGGTGTACCTCGTCAATCAGAATCAGTGTATCGTTTACGACAGTTTCCCGGGCGGCGCTCCGAACGACCCGACAGAGTTCGGGGATATCGAGCAGTTGGAGGAACAGCAACCCGACATCACGAGTGTCGGGACCGACACAATCGATGGCGACCCCGTGACCGTGTACGAGGTGGACGCCGAGACGACGTACACGATGTACATCCTCGAGTCCGGGTTCCCGCGCCGGGCCGAAACCCCGCAGGGAACTGTCGACTACTACGACTGGGGAGATACAGAGCCCATCGAGCCGCCGGACATGAACTGCACGTCACCCGGCGGTGGTGGTGGCGGTAGTGACGGCGGTTACGGTGGTGGTGGCGGTAGTGACGGCGGTTACGGTGGTGGTGGCGGTAGTGACGGCGGTGGTAGCGGTAGTGACGGCGGTGGTAGCTACCCCTGACCAGTGGTCACCTCCCGCGGTTCGGGTTGCGTGTCGACAGTCAGACGCACCGCCGGTCACTCACCTGTGCCGCGTTACTCCCCGGCGTCGACCGGCCCGAACCCCTCGACGTGCTCGGCGTAGTGGTCGGCGACGTGGAACAGGGGGTTCCCGGGGTCGAGGTCCTCCCGGAGGACAGCGGCCGGGACACCGCCGACGAGACTGCTCGTCTCGACCCGTGTCTGCTCGCGGACGAGCGCCGTCGCGGCAACGACACTCCGCGACTCCAGCACCGCATCGTCGAGCACCGTCGCGTGCATGCCGACGAGACTCCGCTCCCCGACGGTGGCGTTGTGGACGACGGCGCTGTGTCCGACCGACGCGCGCTCGGCCAGCACGATATCGTCGGCCAGGCCGTCGGCGTGAATTGTGACATTGTCCTGTGCGTTCGCCCGCTCGCGGAGTTCGACCGACCCGCCGTCGGCGCGGATGACCGCCCCGGGGAGCACAGTCGCCTCCGGTCCGACCGTGACGTCACCGATCAGCACCGCTGCCGGGTCGACGTAGGCCGACTCCGCCACCTCGGGTTCAGTCCCGCGGAATGCGCGTTGCATACCCGCGCTTGTCGGCCGGCGTCCTAAACTCCGGGGACCGACCGGCAGAGGGTCCGCGGAGCGGCCGGGCACGACTCCGGTAGAGTTACACCCATCGGGGTCGACGGGGAGACACGGACGGATGAACCCGATAAAGGACAGCGTGCACGATTACATCACGCTCGACACCGTCGCCGCGGACCTGCTGGACACGCCGACGGTCCAGCGACTCCGCCACATCAAACAGCTCTCGACGGTCAGACTCGTTTTTCCCTCGGCGAATCACACCCGACTGGAGCACAGTCTGGGTGTGTACCATCTCGCGGAGACGGCGCTCTCACATCTCGACGTCGACCCCGAGCGGGCGGCACACGTCCGGGCGGCCGCGTTGCTCCACGACGTCGGACACGGCCCGTACGGCCACCAGACAGAGCGACTCATCCAGCGACGGACCGGGCTCGACCACGACGAGGTGGGGTGGCTGCTGACCGACAGCGACCGGCCCGTCTGCCGGGCGCTCGAACGGAACGGGCTGGAGCCCGAGCGCGTCGCCGCCTACGTCGCCGGCGAGGGGACGCTCGGACAGCTCGTCTCGGGCGAACTCGACGTCGACCGGATGGACTATCTGGTCCGGGATGCCCACCACACGGGCGTTCCCTACGGCAGTATCGACCACGAACGGCTGGTCCGACAGCTCCACGTCGAGGACGGCGCGCTCGTGCTGGGCGAGGGCAACGTCGCCACGGCGGAGTCGATGCTGCTGGCCCGGTCGCTGATGAACGCGACGGTGTATCGCCACCACGTCTCCCGCGTCGCGGGGACGATGGTCGAACGGGCGAGCGAACTGTACCTCGACCGGACAGAGACGGCAATCGAGGAGTTCCGCCGGATGGCCGACCACGACCTGCTCGTGGCGCTGGCCCGCGAGGTGCCGGAGTTCGGCCGCCGCATCGAACAGCGCGACCTCTACAAGCGGGCGGTGTGGGCCAGACTGGAGGACGTCCCCCGCGGTACCGCCGACATCGGCCACGAGGGCGAGCGCCGGGCCGAACGCGAGATAAGCCAGCGCGCGGGCGTCGAACCACACGAGGTGCTCGTCGACGTCCCCTCCCGTCCTGCACTGAAGGAGTCGGCGACGAACGTCGTGGTCGACGGTGTGGTCCAGCGACTCGAGGACGCCTCGGAACTGGTGGCGAGCATCCGTGCCGCCGAGCGCGGCCGGTGGCGACTGGGCGTTTACTGCCCCGCCGCCCACGTCGACGCGGTCACCGACGCCGCACGGGAGGTCCTCGGCATCCGGAACCCCACCTGACCCCCTGTAGAGAGGAACAGTCAACTGTGAGCAACCCCACCTTGACGTGGGTACCAGCATCTCCGTGACGGTCAGAACCTGATACATCGATGAGAACACGGGAGTCGGCGTGAGAGCTACTGACGTGGAGCGACTGCGGTCGGTCTGGCGACGAGTGGTGTCGCTGTCCTGGCCGGTGATGGTCGAGCAGGTCACCCGGACGCTGATGCGCACGACCGATATCCTCGTGACGGCGCTTTTCTCCCCGCTCGCGGTGGCCGCCATCGGTCTCGCGGACCTGTACGCCAGACTGCCGCTCCGCATCGGTCTCGGACTGGGTGCGGGCGCGATTGCGCTCTCCAGTCAGGACACCGGGAGTGGCGCGACGACGAACCGTGACGAGGCCGTCACACAGGCACTCCTGGTGGGTGTTCTTGCCGGGATTCCGTTCGCGCTCTTTGGCGTGCTGTCTGGCGAGCAGGCGATCGCGTTGCTCGGGTTCTGGGCCGACCGCGACGAGATAGCCGAGGTGGCCGACCTCGGCGGGACATACCTCGCGATCATATTCCTCACCGCACCCGCGCGACACGTCGCACTCGTGGGTGCCCGCGCGCTGCAGGGAACCGGCGACACGTACACTCCGATGTACGTCAACGTCGCCTCGAACGGGCTCAACATCGTGCTCTCGCTGGTGCTGGGGCTCGGACTCCTGGGTGTGCCCCGTCTCGAAATCGTCGGTGTCGGCATCGCCACCGCCGTCGGTAACGTCTTCACCGCAGTCGCGTTCCTGACCGCAATCGCAACAGACTGGACGGAGGCGGAGTTTGTCTACCCCCGTCGTCTCGTCATCGCCAGGCAACTGCTGGTGGTGTCGGCCCCGAAGGTGCTGGAGGGACTGGTTGCCACGGTCATCGAGTTCCCGTTCAACGCTTTGCTCCTCGTGTTCGGCGCGGAGGTCAACGCGGGCTACCAGATCGGTCGGCGGGTCTACCAGCAGTTGACCAGTCCTCTCTCGCGTGGTCTCAACGTCGGTGCGAGCATCGTGGTCGGCCAGTCGCTCGGCGAGGGTGACCCCGGGGCCGCACGGTTCGACGGGTGGGCCACCGCCGCGCTCGGTCTGGTGACCGTCGGCACACTCGGCGTCGTGCTGGCGGTGTTTGCCGACCCGCTGGCCGGACTGTTCACCGACGACCCCGCGACGCTGCCGGTGGCCGCCGCCTTCGCGTTCACCTACGGCGTGACTGCCCCCTTCACTGTGCTGTACGTCTCACTGGCGGGAGCGCTGCAGGGTGGCAGTGACACCACGACCCCGTTCCTCGCGCGCACACTGGGACTGCTGGTGTTTTATCTGGGGTTCTCGGCGGTCACGAGTGTCTTTCTCGACTGGGGTGTGTTCGGCGTCTACCTCGGCATCTTCCTGTACTACGTCTCGGCGTTTCTCGTTGTCGCCGCGGGCTTTCGCTACGGCGACTGGGCGGCCCGTGCGACCGAGATGATGGCCGAACGCGGGAGCACGGCGGACGACAACTGAGAGCAGTGTGACCCGGTCGGCAGACGGCCGGCCGGTCACCCGAACTCAGAGATACCGCCGGACGAACTCGCGGTGTTCCGCGGCGCGTTCGTCGCGGTTCCCGGGGGAGTGCCACAGCGGCAGGCACGACATCGCGTCGATACGACAGAGGAG
>JAQCNG010000199.1 GCA_028275145.1 Halovenus sp.
GTCGCGTTCGGGTTCGTCCGGGTCGCACGGGAGGTGCTGGCGTTCGGGTTCGGACTCGCCGCGGGCGCGATGGTGTATCTGGTGCTCAGCGAGTTCATCCCCGAGGCTCTCGACATCGGCGAGTCGCTCCCCCGCGGAGGCAGGCCGGAGCTGGCCGGGGGTATCCTGGCTGGTGTGGCCGTGATGATTCCGCTCGCGTTCGTCTGAACGCCTACCGGATGTTCCGGAGTCCCGAGAGGGCGCGACCGATACGTCCCGGAAGTTCCAGCGCGGCGGCGGTCACGCGGACCGTCACCATCAGCGCGTACAGTCCGAGGGTGGACAGCCAGATGACGAGCATCGCCGAGATTGCGACCAGTCCGCCCAGAAAAAAGAACGCACCGACGGTCATCACCGTCCCGTAGAGCAACACCAGATACGGGCCCCACCCGCGGGCGCGACCGCGACGGGTCCGTTTCCGGACGTACCCTTTCAGCTCGCGTTCGAGGTCCTCGCGGTGGACGGTCCGTTCCTCGATCTCCGCCTCGAACTCCTCGATGCGCTCGCGGAGGTCGTCGAGGTCCTCCTCGGTCACCTCGTTCGGTCGATCCCCCCGGTGGCGCGGGATGTCGCCCCGCGTCAACTGCAGGCTCTGGACACCCGGATAGCGACCCGACTCGTCCCGTGGGCCGGGGCCGCCGCCGTCAGACCCGGAGCCGTCCCCCCGTCCAGGGCCGGGGCCGCCGGAGTCGGTCGTGTCCCGTCTGTCGTCGGCCGACCCGGGTTCACCACCGTCGGGGAGACGCTCCCGGTCCGAACTGTTGCTCCGGTCGTCCCCGGTCGCGTCGCTGTCGTCCGTTCCGCCGCCACCGTTTTCGCCGGCCGGTTGTTCGCCCATTGTCCCTCGTTGGTTACTCCGTGGGAGGCCCCCGTGTTGTAGTTGCCGGTCTCCGAGTCCTCCGGCGGGAATCGCGTTCAGCGTGGCACCGACCGGTTCGGGGCAACTCGAAAGCGCTTAATCGCGGGCGACCATGGAATCCGGTAATGGACAGTTGGCGCGGACGGACACTGGAGTTTACGTTCGTGATGCTCGCGGCCAGTGTCGTGCTCATCGTTCCGAGCCTCCTCGGCCTGGGTGGGTCGGGCGAGGTGCTGGGGGTGTTGCTGGCTGTCGGTGCGCTGCTGGCGGCCGTGCGGCCGGCGATTGCCGACCTGCCGCTGGTCGCGGGCCACGACGTCGGGCGCTACACGAAAGAGCTCTGGCTCGGCCCGGTCGTCGCCGTCGTGATGGTGCCGCTGTTGGCGCCGGGTGCCACCGCCGGCGAACTCCAGTCCATCGGCGGACTCGCCGGCCTCGTCGGGATGCTCAACTACTTTCTCCGGCCGATCTACTTCTCGGTGTACGGGCTCGTCCGGCGCTTTGCGCCCAACAGCATCGACTGAGCGGCTCAGCACCGGGCGGTCGCCTCGCGGATTGCGGGGACGGCGGCGTCTGTTTTGAACGTGGTGCCACCGTAGTGGGTCCGGGAGGCGCGGTGGCCTGCGTCGTCGAGTCGGCCGAGAAAGGCGTCCATCGAGTCGGCCGAGCGGCCCCAGCGCTTGCAGAGGCGGTGCTGGTCGTAGTGGGTGGGTTCGTCCAGTTCGGCGGCGAGGGTGTCGAGCAACGAGTGACTCCGGTCTGCGGTCCCGAAACTGTCCTCGAGAGCACCGGCGACGCCCTCGACGAACCCTGGTTCGCAGGTCGCGCCTAGCCAGACCGGCCCGGCAGTCTGGATGCCGTGCCCGCAGTGCGGACAGGACGCCGGCGCGTCGGCGAGCAGGCCCGACTCGGCTGTTCGCCAGAGACAGTGCTCGCAGTGGTGGATGTGGCCGAGTTCGTCCACCGCGTCGTTTGCCTCGCGCGCGCCGCGGTCGAGTTCGAGGTACGTCCGGACGTAGTGTTTTGTTGCGTGGGTCAGGAGCGGGCGCGGAGCGACGTCGTAGCGCGCGCCGGTCCGGACAACCGCCGACAGCAACACCCGGACACCCATCTCGGCGTGGTACTCCGTGTTCCGGGGGACCGCACTGTACCGGCGGACACCCGGTTCGAAGTGGGCACCACACAGCGGGGCGGTGTCGGTCGCGGTCACACACAGGAGGTTCCGTGTGCCCTGGAAGGCGGCGTCGAGAAAGGGGACCGGCGTCCCGAACGGGTCGAGGTCGACCACGTCGAAAAACGTCTCGTGCAGGAGCGGGTTGACATCGCGCTCGAGAACGTCTGCGTCGAGGTCGTTGCGCGCAAGATTCTCCCGGCACAGCGCAACCGCGTCGGCGTCGGTGTCGGTGCAGGTCACCGTCCAGTCGTCGGCCGCGGCCCGTGTGCCACGGATACCGCTCGCGGCCATCCCGTCGAGGTACGTCTCCGCGCGGGGTTCCCGGTCCCGGTAGGCCCGCAACACAGCAACCGTGATGTCCCGGTTGAGTTCCTGTGTCGGGTTGTAGAACACCTCTTCGCCGGCCCCCTCGCCCTGCTCGGGAACCGATATCTCGACTGCTCCCTCCCGGACGTTCATGCTCCTGTGTTGGACCGCGTGCGCGAAAAGCGGTGTGCTCCTGCGAGGCGGTCCGGCGGAACCTGCGTGAGACGGCGGGCACAGCGCTGTGCCGGAGTGGGTGGACCCACGCCCGGGGTCCGGCCCGTCGGACCTGGTTAGTGACGGACCAACCTGTCCACAGGGTGCCACAGTCGTGGTATCCTGGGTGTATGTGTCGGGAAAGAAACATTGCTCGGGGAGAACAACTGTCGGTCATGTATCAGTCAGAGATGGTCTCGCGCCAGGAGTTGCCCGACCGGGAGACCCGGGTTGCGGCGCTGGAGGCCGCCGGCTACAACGTCTTCGGCCTTTCCTCGTCGACTGTCTACATCGACCTGCTGACCGACAGCGGCACCGGGACCATGAGCACGGACCAGTGGGCCGCGCTGCTGGGCGGGGACGAGTCCTACGCCGGCAGCGACAGTTTCGAGCGACTGGAGCGGGCGATCGCGGACGTGCTCGGGTTCGAGCAGGTCGTGCCGGCCCACCAGGGGCGGGGAGCCGAGAACCTGCTGTACGGCGCGCTCGTCGACGAGGGTGAGACGGTCATCGCGAACACCCACTTCGACACCACCCGCGCACACGTCGGAGAGTCCGGGGGGCGGCCACTCGACTGCCCGGTCGACGGAGCCTTCGACATCGACGCCCCGGGCGAGTTCAAGGGGAATCTCGATGTGGAGGCCGCGCGCGAACGCGCCAGCGCGGTGGGGGCCGACCGTGTCCCCGCTGTCGTCGTGACGTTGACGAACAACTCCGCGGCGGGACAGCCAGTCTCCGTCGAGAACGTCCGGCGGGCCCGGCAACTGGCCGACGACATCGACGCGCGACTGGTCGTCGACGGCTGCCGGTTCGCCGAGAACGCCTGGTTCGTCCGCGAGCGCGAACCGGAGTTCGCGGACCGAACCATCGAGGAGATTGTCCGCGAACAGCTCTCCTACGCCGACGCCGTCGTCGTCAGCGGAAAGAAAGACGGGCTGGTCAACGTCGGTGGGTTCGTCGCAGTCGCCGACCACGAGACGGAGCTTTTCGGTCGGCTCAGAGAGCGTGCAGTCCTCTACGAGGGGTTCTACACGTACGGCGGGATGGCCGGTCGGGACATGGCGGCGATGGCGGTCGGACTGCGGGAGGCGGCCGAACCGGCGTATCTGGACCACCGCATCGGCCAGGTCCGCACGCTCGCGGATATGCTCGAATCCCGGGGCATCCCGGTCTACCGGCCGGTGGGCGGTCACGCCGTCTACATCGACGCCGGCGAGGCGGTTCCCGAAATTCCCCGGGAGCGGTTTCCCGGCCAGGCGGTGGTCTGTGACGCCTACCGGGAGGGCGGCGTCCGTGCGGTCGAACTCGGTGGCTTCGCGTTCCCGGGCACCGACCGGCCCGACTTTGTCCGACTCGCGCTCCCGCGACGGCGCTACCATCGGGAACACCTCGAACACATCGCCGAAACGTTCGGCGCCGTGCTCGACCACGCCGGAGAACTCGATGGCCTCGAAATCGTCGACGAACCGGCCCGCGAGGCGCTGCGACACTTCTCGGCGAGCCTTCGCCCCGTCGAGTAGGCGGACGGCCCGGCCATCGACCCCCGCTCAGAGGTCGACAGCGGGGAGCAACTGGCCGGTTTCGCGGAACACGCCGGCGAGCAAGACCAGCGCCGCCAGCGCTGGGAGCCCCGCACAGACCAGATAGACGGGCACGAAACCGGTTACATCGACGACGGGGAGCGTCAGGACGGGGCCGAGCGCGCCGCCGATATCGCCGAAGACGTTGTTGGTGCCCATCGCGCGACCCATCTGTTCACCGGGGGTCAGGTCCGCCAGCAGGGCGAGCAAGGGCCCGCTCACACCACCCTGTCCGGCCCCGATACAGGCACACGCGAACCCGAGGGCACCGAGCGACTGGGCGCGGGCGAGAGCAACGAACCCGACACACAGCACCACCAGAAAGGCAAGCAAGGCCGGTACCCGCGACTCCCGCCGGTCGGTCACGTAGCCGCTGGCGAACATGAACGCCCCCGCCGTCAGCACCGTCAGCGCCATGAAGATGCCGGAACTCCCCTGCGGACCGAGACCGAACACCCCCAGGTCACGGGCGTCCAGAAGGAGCACCAGCGTCGAGAAGAGCGCGCCGATATAGACAAACAGCACCGCGAAGTTCACCAGTCCGACTGTCAGTGCGGGGAGACTCGTGTTCACGTCCCAGGGTTTGACCGAACTGCGGGGCTCGTCCGCGACGTGTGTCTCCGGGATGAGCAGGTAGGCGACGCCGCCGGCGAGAAAGGCGAACGCTGTCGCGAGCACGAACGCCGAGAGGTTGCTCGCGAGTTCGCTGACGATACCCCCGAGTACGACACCCGAGGGGAACCCGAACAGCACCCCACCGCGGACGAGTCCCATACTGGCACCCCGGGAGTCGTCGCGGCTGACGTCGGCGGCGATTGTGAAGGCAGTCGCGAACACGGCGGCGCTGCCGAGCCCCCAGAGAACCCGTGCGAGCATGAACCACCCCTCCGGAAACGGTAGGAGCATCGCGACGACGTAGCCCGTCGTGGCGACACCCTGGACGAACATCCCGACGACCATCGGCGTCCGGGTGCCGAGACGGTCGACCAGCGCGCCCGCCGGCGCGCTCGCGAGCAACCGCGAGAACCGGTTCGCGCTGAGTATCACACCCACGAGAAACGGCGAGATACCCAGGACGGCACCGAGATTCGGCAGGATGGGGAAGATGACACCACCGCCGAAGCCGATGAAGAAGGTGCTGGCGACCACCGCCCCGATGACGACGTACTCCCGGCGGAGACGACTGCGGACGCTCTCGAACACGCTATCTGGGTTCGCCTGTAGCCACCAGACCCGCATAGCGGTTCTGATTCGGCGGCGCTCGGTCACCAGTTTCGCTGTCGGGAGCCGTGGTACCGCGACCCTCGGAAGGGTTATCCCTCCACGGAGTGTACATCTGTTTGCAATGGCAAACGGTAAGGTTGATTTCTTCAACAACACAGGCGGTTACGGATTCATTTCGACTGAGGACGCGGACGACGACGTGTTCTTCCACATGGAAGACGTTGGCGGACCGGACCTCGAAGAAGGACAGGACATCGAGTTCGACATCGAACAGGCCCCGAAGGGCCCCCGCGCGACGAACGTCGTCCGCGAGTAACGACCCACCGCTCGGTGCGGTGGACGGCGCGGCCGTTTTTATCGACACAGACCAAAATCGGCAGGTTTGGGTGTGTTCGGGCCAACGCACAGTATGGAGGAGATTGCACAGGCCGACGGCATCGCTGCCACCTACCGCGAGACAGACACCGAGCGCCTGCTGGTCGTCAGCACAGACGGGAGCGAGGCCACCGTCGCACAGAACGTCGACGGGTACGCGATGCTGGCGGTGCGAGACGGCACCGGGACAGAACAGGAGCGCTACTACGGGTTCGACATGGCACTCGACCACGTCGCCGAGTTACTGGCGGTGTCGGAACACGACATTCCTGTGCCCGACGCTGCCGAGGATATGGGGATGTGAATCGGGGACAGACACCTGGAACAGAGGGCCTGTCGGTTGGTCAGTTCACCGGGCAGTGCTCAGACGTCCAGCACCACCGCGGCGGTAGAGAGGAATATCACCATCCCGAACACGTCCACCACGTTCGTCACGATGGGGATAGTGGTGTCGTCCGGGTCGATACCCAGTCGATAGGAGACGTATGTGGTGGCGAAACTGAAGCCGACGGCGATAATCGCGACGGACATCCCGCTGACGAGCGCGATGACGAGCAACTCGCCGAGTCCAATCGCGGCACCGATTACCTGACCGAGCAGGAAGGTTCCGACGGCGAGTGCGGTGAATATCGTGGCGGCGAGTGCGAGGATGGCGGTGACGTTGGCCCAGAGCACCCGGTCCCGGGGGTCGAGACTGGTCGTGCCCAGGTGAAATCGTGTGGAGAGACGCGAGCTCAGCATCGCCCCGAGGTTCCCGCCCATATCGACCATCGTGGGCACCATCACGGCCAGCAGAGCGAACTCGGTGAGCATCTCCTCGGCCTCCTCCAGCCTGAGACCGGCCCACAGGACGAGCACAGACAGCACCACGAGCAGGGGGAACATGTTCCGGACGATTCGCTGCCACCGCCAACTGCCAAGCGACACCTGCGGCGGGGACGTCACAGAATCACCCCGACCAGCCACACCGAGAACAACAAAAACAGCATCCCGAAGATATCACCCAGCGTCGTGACGATGGGGCCGACGAGGTTGTCCGGGTCGTAGCCCAGTCGAAACCCGGCGAAGATGAGCGCGAGCAGGCCGACAATCATCACGACAGCGGTCAGCGTCCCCGCAACGAACATGATGGCGACGAGCACGACCAGACTCGCCGGCGTCCACCCGGGCAGTATCGCCAGCGCGGTCCAGGTGATGACGCCGATGAGAATCGAGATACCGATACCGTTGACGAAGGAGGCCAGAACGGCGTTGAACAGGCGCTCGTCGCGCCGGAACCGGGGGTCGATGAGCCCCTGGTGGAGGCCGCTCGCGATGCGCCCGCCGAGCGCGCCGTAGACGTTGCCACGGGTCGCGAGAAAGACCGGGACCATCACCAGCAGACCGGGGTACTCCGCGACGCTCTCGACGAGTCCCTCCAGTACGAGCCCCGCGAACAGACCGCCGGAGAGCGCGACCAGCAACACGGGCAGTGACTCGCGGTATATCTCCCAGAAATCGCTCCGGACGCCCATGTGTACTGGCCGGGGAGTCGGCTATTAAAGCTGTCGAGGGTGCACGTCTCCCGACCACGCGACTGCGGTGACCGGCGGCACCCGTCGCCCCGAGCAGGCAGGGGATTTGTCCCTGTGGGGTGCGTACCGGAACCGATGACAGATTCGTGGACGGCAGACGAGATGCCCGACTGTTCGAACCGGACAGTCGTCGTGACGGGTGCAAACAGCGGTCTCGGGTACGAGGCGACGAGGGCGTTCGCCCGGAAGAACGCGACGGTGGTGATGGCCTGCCGGAGTCTCGACCGGGGCGAGCAGGCGGCCACCGACATCAAAGAGACAATCGACCCGACGGGAGCGGTGCTGAACGTCCGGGAGTGTGACCTGGCGGACCTCGCGTCCGTGGAGTCGTTCGCGGAGGGCGTTCGCGAGGAGTACGACCAACTCCACGCGCTGTGTAACAACGCCGGCGTGATGGCGATTCCCCGGGCGGAGACCGAGGACGGGTTCGAGATGCAACTCGGCGTGAACCACCTCGGACACTTCGCGCTGACCGGACACCTGCTGGATATGCTCGTCAGAACAGCGGGGGAGACCCGGGTGGTCTCTCACTCGAGCGGTGCCCACAGTCAGGGTAACCTCGACTTCGACGACCTCCAGCGGGAGGAGTCCTACGCAAAGTGGGGGGCCTACGGGCAGAGCAAACTGGCGAATCTGCTCTTTGCCTACGAACTCCAGCGCCGTCTGGACGATGCCGGCATCACGGAGACGAAAAGCGTCGCCTGTCACCCCGGCTACGCCGCGACGAACCTGCAGTATCGCGGCCCGGAGAAGTCGGGGTCACGACTGCGCTACGCGATGATGAAAGTCGCAAACACCGTGATCGCCCAGTCCGCCGAGCAGGGTGCGCTCCCGCTGCTGTACGCCGCCACGGCCCCCGACGTGGATGGGGGCGCGTACTACGGTCCCGGCGGATTCATGAGCATGCGTGGCGCGCCCGAGCGCCAGGAGTCGAACGAGGCCTCCCACGACGAGGCGGACGCGAGACGCCTCTGGACCCGGAGCGAGGAACTGACCGGTGTTCGCTACGATATCGAGGGGCTGGCACCTGCCCCGGCGTAGCGGAGACGGCCGACTACGCCGCTGTATCGCTCGTGGCGAGTGCGCCCGCCGGCAGTCCGATATCCTCCCGGGACTGTAGCTGTTCGACCCACCGGTCGGGGAGTTCGGACGCGCCGGAGCGGGCCCCCGCGATGGCCCCGGTCACCGCGCCGACGGTGTCGGTATCGCCGCCACGGTTGACCGCCGTCACGACTGCCTTCGGGTGAGTCGGCGGTGAGCGCGTCGTGCAGTGCTGTCTGGGGCGTGTGGACGACCTGAGCTACCCCTTTATGTTGCAGACCGGGTAGGTCCGGGCGACGCGGTCACCGATACCGAGCGCGTCGGACACGCGGACCACCTCGTCGACGTTCTTGTAGACGCCGGGGGCCTCCTCGGCGACTGTCGCACCGCTCTCGGCTTTGATGTAGATGCGCTCCTGTTCCTCGAGGTTGTCCATCACGTCCTGGCCCCAGTACTCCTGTTTTGCCTGGGTGCGGGACATGAGTCGGCCCGCTCCGTGGGCGGTCGAGCCGAACGTCTCGTCGAGGGAGTTCTCGCCACCCCGGAGGATGTAGCTCCCTGCGCCCATGCTCCCCGGGATGATGACCGGCTGGCCGACGTCGCTGTAGGCCGGGGGCAGTTCCTGGCGTCCGGCGGGGAACGCCCGTGTTGCGCCCTTCCGGTGGACGTACAGCTCTCGCTCCTGGCCGTCGACGTCGTGGACCTCCTTTTTGCCGATGTTGTGGGCCACGTCGTACAGCAACTCCATCCCCATGTCCTGCCAGGGCCGGTCGAA
>JAQCNG010000221.1 GCA_028275145.1 Halovenus sp.
GTCGGCGGCCCGGACCTCGAAGAGGGACAGGACGTGGAGTTCGAAATAGAGGACGCACCAAAGGGGCCGCGGGCAACGAACCTCACCCGACTGTAAGTCGGCCGCGTGCGGTTTCTCCCGGAGGTCTTCACCCGATAGCGACGCGACCAACGGGCTCTCCGGCCCGGTTGGCCGCGTCCAGACCGGCGGGACCGTCGGTCGACACGACTCACACCGCACAGAGACATGCTGCGCGGGCAGTCTCTCGGTGGTGAACCGACCAGCAGCATTATTACCGAGAGCTCTCTGGGACCGGACATGGAACTCGTCGAAGACACACTGGAGACAGACCTCGATAGCTTCCTCTCTCGCCCGCTGTTCTGTTTTTTCGCACAGGAGTCCGGCCGTGGTCCCAGGCTCTCGCCGCTCTGGTTTCGCTGGGAAGATGGGGCCATCTGGCACGTGGCACGGTTGAGCGGCCGGTCGTACCCGGAGCGGGTCCGGGAGTACCCGCGGTCAGCGGTTGCGGTGGTCGACTTTGACCCGGCGACGGGACGGGTCGA
Source organism: Halovenus sp. (assembly GCA_028275145.1). GTDB lineage: Archaea > Halobacteriota > Halobacteria > Halobacteriales > Haloarculaceae > Halovenus. Next base: position 543 of record JAQCNG010000221.1, read on the forward strand.
ACACGTCGGGATGCGTGGCGATGCGGCGCTGGAACCGTACGACGAGGAGCTGGCGGAGCGACTGTTCGGGAAGTACCTGGGCGACGACCGGAGCAACTGGCCGGAGATGTTCGTCGACTTCGATACCGACGACTACAGACTCATCAGATTCGACCCGGAGACGGTGGTCGCGCGCGACCAGTCCTACCCGTCACCGGCAGGCAACAGGTAGGACGACAACTGGCGGCGTCGGCGCGGGCGGGGTGACTACAGTTCGCCTTTCGTGCTGGGGGCGTCGCTGCGGCGGTCGTCGATGCGGGTCGCGTCGTCGAGCGCCCGCGCGAGCGTCTTGAACAGCGCCTCGACCTCGTGATGGGCGTTCTCTCCCTCGACGCGTGCGTGCAGTGTCAGTCCCGCGTTCGTCGCGAGCGAGCGCAGAAAGTGCCGGGCCATGTGGCTGGTCATCTCGCCGACGCTCTCCTGCGAGAACGATCCGTCGAAGTCAAAGTACGGACGCCCGCTGATGTCGACGACGACCGCCGCGAGCGCCTCGTCCATCGGCACGCGACGGTCCGCGAATCTGGCGATGCCACGTTTCTCCCCCAGCGCCTCGTCGAAGGCCCGGCCGAGCGTTATCGCAACGTCCTCGACGGTGTGGTGGTCGTCGACCTCGAGGTCACCGTCACACCGGACCGTGAGGTCGAACAGACCGTGGGTGCCGAACGAACGCAGCATGTGGTCGAAAAACCCGACACCTGTCTCGACGGTCGTCTCGCCGTCGCCGTCGATGTCGAGTGTGACCTCGATATCGGTTTCGGCTGTCTCGCGGCGCACAGCGGCCGTCCGGTCGGTCATGGCTGAACGCAGTGCGTGCACGCACATTACGGTTGCGCCATGGCGGTGGTCGCCCGACCGTCGAGAACTGAGAGGGGACAGAAGGTGGGTGTCACCGTGGGAAAACGCTTTCACGATTGCGCCACGAACAAAGGGTATGGACGCCGGACCAGATACGAAGATGATTGTCGCGGGTGTCATCCTCAGTGTTCTGGCAGCGCTGGAACTGTACCCACGCTGGCGGAACGCAACCGGAGGATTGAGGCGGTAACCGGGAGAGAAACTACGAAACCGCCTGCCGGTTTCTCCTGGTTCTGTAGCGCCTCAGTCGCCGGTCTGCTGGAGCGTTTGCTTTATCTCGTCGAGTTTGTAATAGATAGCGAGCGCGAGTATGGTCGTCGGCCACAGTCCGACGAACTGCCCGCGTTGCTTGTCACCCTGCGCATAGTAGTAGTACAGCGCCAGTGCAACGGAGCCGACTGAGGCCAGTACGACGGGGCTCAGACGGCTGTTTTCGGACGCAACCGTGGCCGAGCCACCGGTACTGTCATCTGACTCACTCATGTATCCGCGTTGATGCTCAACTGTCTTAATGCTTTCTAGAGGGCGTCGAATCTATCAGGATATGTACTGGTCGCGTGAACAGCCACCGGGGGACCCGGCTCTCGGGCGAGCAGTTCCGGGCAGTTGTGACAACCGTGACTGTTATTAGCACGGAGAGAGCTACCGGACTGTATGAGCAACTCCGAAGGGGGGCCAAAACAGGTCGACGACCCGGACTACCACAGCGTCAACCACACCGCCGCACAGACCTGCGGGTGGACGAAAAATGCACTTACAGGACGTGGCAAATGTTACAAGAACGTCTTCTACGGGATCGAATCCCATCGATGTATCCAGATGACGCCGGTGGTCAAGTGCAACGAGCGGTGCGTGTTCTGCTGGCGGGACCACGCGGGTCACGCCTACGAACTCGGCGACGTCGAGTGGGACGACCCGGCGGCGGTTGCGGACGCGTCGGTCGAGTTGCAGCGGAAACTCCTGTCGGGGTTTGGCGGCAACGAGGATGTGCCACGCGAGCGCTTTGAGGAGTCGCTGGAGCCCCATCACGTCGCCATCTCGCTGGACGGCGAACCGACGCTGTACCCACATCTACCGGAACTCATCGAGGAGTTCCACGACCGGGATATCACCACCTTCCTCGTCTCGAACGGGACCCGGCCGGAGATGCTCGACGAGTGTGACCCGACACAGCTGTACGTCTCCGTGGACGCCCCGGACCGGGAAACCTTCGACGCGACGGTGAAGGCCGTCGAGGACGACGCCTGGGGGACGCTGGTCGAGACCCTCGACGTGCTCGCCCGGAAAGACGAGACCCGGACGGTCGTTCGGACGACCCTCGTGAGAGATCATAACATGCACCGGCCGGCCTGGTACGCGGCAATGTGTGACCGCGCACGCGCGGATTTCGTCGAACTGAAAGCCTACATGCACGTCGGACACTCGCGGGGCCGACTCGACCGTGACTCGATGCCCGACCACGAGGAGGTGGTCGCGTTTGCCGAGCGCATGCAGGAGTTTCTCCCACACGACGAACTCAGGCAGGTGCCGGCCTCGCGGGTGGCGATGCTCGCGCGGGACAGCGACACCTGGATTCCGAAACTGAACAAGGGCAGCGAGTTCTGGGAGCGAGAGCCGGTCGCGGAGTGACCGCCTGTCTTCGCGTCGGCGTTTCCGACTCCGGTGGCTGTCGGTTCACCGGACGATGTTGACCGGGACGCTGGCCCGCCGGACCACAGTCTCGGCGACACTCCCCAGCAGGAGCCGTTTCACGCCCGAGAGCCCTCTGCTTCCCATCACGACCTGGTCTATCTCGTCGGTGTCGGCCAGCGTGATAATCTCGTCGGCCGGTCGTCCGTTGCGGGTGACGATGTCGACCTGTGAGTCGTCGAAGCCGGCGTCGGCGACGCGTTCGTGGACCTCCTGTTCGAGCTGTTCGCTTCGACTGACCGCCTGGGCGGTGGCCTCGTCCGGTTCGTAGTCACCTTTCATCGGGTCGATGACGTGCAACACCGTGAGGTGGTCGTCCGGGTGCTCGTCGATGGCGTACTCGAACGCCGTCCAGGAGTGGTCAGAGCCGTCTATCGGAACGAGAATCTGGTCGCTCACACCGTGTTTTTCGGGTAGCAGATATATGACGGTTTGGATAACCCCGGGCCGGTGGGCAGAGTACGGACAGGAGAAAGTTAGACATAAGTACAGTCAAAGCCTAGTTCAGTTACTAATGTTATCAGTGGCAGCCACGGCGACGGTGGAGGCGCTCTCATGAGTAGCGTACCCGACCGTGTTGCGGATGTTCTGACAACGTACACGAAATCGGTGATAGTAGTTGTCCTGGTGCTGACAGCGGTCATCGGTCTCGGGATGGCGGAGGTAGAACAGCAGTCCGGCACGAGTCAGTTCGAGTCGGACTCGCCGGAGGCCGCGGCA
>JAQCNG010000178.1 GCA_028275145.1 Halovenus sp.
CCATCCGACCCCGTGGTGACTGCGCTTGCAGCACTTCCGCTAACGTGGACTCCGGTGACGCCTGCTGGCGTCCCTGCGGCCAAAACAACGCTGGGACGCCAAACATGGCTGAGGATACACGTAACGGCGGCTTGGCACCGCCCGCAGTCTAACCCACTTCAGCCCATGAGCACCTCTTCGGATTCCTACCGGGATGGTGCTCGGTTGGACTGCAAACCTGAAACTCCCAACTGCCGTCGGGATTCATCCCGCCTTCAGGCGGAGGAGGATGTCAACTGCGCGGGCGGTACAGAGAGTCAATAACGACAGAAGCCGACCAGAACGGTCCCCGTCGGGATCTCCGGCTGAGGCAGAGTCCGGACGGCCAGTGGACCACGGACTGACAGCCAAAGACAAGACGAGTCGGGAAGCGCTCGATACGCTCGAGGATACTGTGGCGGCAGTCTATGGTGATGGTGGTCACACACCAACTGACAGTATGACTCGTATGGGGTTCGAGCAGCAGGAATAGCGTATGAGAGCGGGGAGAGTCGGTATCTGTGCCAGAGTAAGGAGTCCCGAAGTCGTACCTACCGCTGGAGTCAAGTGTCCGCCACCTGTTCTTCCAGACATGGTGGAGTCAGCGTCGGCACGCATTGCCCGCGAGGTTCACGACGAGCCACACATCGAAGGGCGGCGCGTGACGGTCCGGCACGTCCGTACGCTAGTCGAGGAGCGCAGCAAGTCGCCGGTCGACGTGGCAGAGGAACTCGATCTCGCACTCACCGATGTCTACGCCGCGCTCCACTACTACCACGCACGTCCCGAGGAGATGCGTCGGGTCGAACAGGAACGCCAGGTCGCAATCGAAAAATACAGCCACCTGACGACTGACCCCGACGACGTGCGCGAGTAATGTCGTCCGGGTACCGCATTCTCGCCGACGAGAATATCGAGCGAGCGACACGACGCTATCTGGCCGACCTCGGACACGACATCACGTGGGTCGGCGATGTCGACGACGTGGGACTCGGGGCGGACGACGAGGAAATCGCTCGCTACGCACGGAGGGTCGACTGTCTCATACTGACACAGGACGACGATTTCTTTACAGAGTTCGACATCGACGAGACAGCAGGTGTGCTGTTCCAGCGCGACCAGGCGCTCTCGACGAAGGAGGTCGGTGACGCCGTTCACGAGATGTCACGGTATCTCGACCAGTCCGAGGTGACACTCGAGTACGTCAGTCGGAATTGGCTGTAGCACGGCAACCGACGCATCGGCGCTTCGGTTGTGAATCGAGTGGCCGCTGTGATGCTCTGGTTGGAGCTCCAGCATGCGTCGACAACCGCGGGGTCAGGTGGTTCGAGTTTCTCCGAATCACAGGAGACTGGGTGTGTGTGTGGATAGAGCGAAACCGGTGACCGCTACTCGAACAGCTCCGACACCTCACCGCGGGTGATGTATTGGGTTTCGCCGTCCCGGGTTTCGAGTTCGAGTTCGCCCGTCTCGCGGAAGTTGTTGCCGATGATCAGTTTGTACGGGATACCCAGCAGGTCGCTCTCGGCGAAGCGCTCGCCGATTGTCCGGTCGGGGTCGTCAAAGAGGAGCGTCTCCGCGGTGTTGCACTCCTCGTGGAGCACGTCAGCGACCGCCGCGAGTTCGTCGTCGTACTCCAGCGGGACAATAGAGACGGTGTAGGGGGCGACGCTGTCGGCCCCGTTGCCGGGCCAGCGACAGCCGTCGCCGTCGCCGTGCTGGGCGACGATTGTGTGCAGCAGGCGCTCGACCCCGATGCCGTAACTCCCCATCAGCACCTCCTGGCGGGAGCCGTCGGCCATGTCGACCGCCAGCCCCATCGGGTCGGCGTAGCGGTCGCCCAACTCGAAGATGTGGGCAATCTCGATGCCCTCGCCGCCCACGAGCGTGGCCCCGCAGTCGGGGCAGTCCTCGCCGGGTTCGGCGTCCTCGGGCGAGTCGGGAATCGCGCCGAACCGGCAGTCATCGGCGGGACAGCAGGTGAGTGGGGTGGTCCCGGTTTCGACGGGCGCGACGAACTCCTCGGAGGCGGGCCCGCCCATGACGCTGTTGTCGGCCCCGACGACCGCAAACGCCACACCGAGACGCTCGAACAGTCCACAGTAGGCCTCCCGGACCCGCGCGTAGTGCTCGGTCAGGGACTCGCGGGTGGCGTGCAGACTGTATGCGTCCTGCATGGTGAACTCCTTCGTGCGGAGCAGACCCCGGCGTGCGTGGTCGTCGCGGTGTTTGCGGCCAATCTGGTAACACAGGATGGGAAGGTCCTCGTAGGACCGAACCAGTCCCGAGAACAGGTGGACCACACCCTCCTCGTGGGAGGGTGCGAGACACATCTCCTGGCCGTCGCGGTTCTTCAGGGTGAACATCTCCTCGCCGAAACTGTCCCAGCGACCGCTCTCCTCCCAGAGGCCGCGGTAGTTCAACTGGGGCAGCCGTATCTTCTGTGCGCCGATTTCGCGCATCGCCTCGTCGATGCGGTCGATGATGCCACCGCGGACACGCTCGCCCGTGAGCGTGAACCCGTACAGGCCGCTGCCGAACTGCCGGACGAGACCGGCCCGGCGCACCAGCGCGACCGTCTCGCCGCCCTGGCCGCCGGCCTCTCGCCGGGTGAACAGTTTCGCCTCACTTCGTCGCATCGTCCGTACTCACGGGGCCGGCCCTTTCGTATGTTCCGACCGGTCCGGTCCCGACCCCCGTCTCTGTCGGCAACGGCAGTCGGGGTGTCCGGTCAGTCAGACTCACCGGCCTCGGTCTGTCGCTCGCGCCAGTCGACGAGTTCGTCCTCGTCGGCGTCGTCGAGCGCGTCACCGTAGTAAGAGAGGGGATGCGAGATGGTCTCACAGCGGTCGTCCATGTTGACACAGTCGCCGTAGGACTGCATCGTCGCACAGGAGGGCGGCGAGTAGTCGGTCGAACTGGTCGCGCCCCGGATGTGGTCGACCTGGTAGCGGGTGACATCCTCGCCGAAACCGGGGTTGACCTGGAACAGGTCGACAATCTCGTCGGTCGAGAGGCCGATACTCGTCAGAAAGGAGGCGATGGCAAAGCGGGAGTGGTGTTCGAGGTGTTCGCCCTTCTGGATCTGGTCGAGCAGGTAGGTCATGCAGGGTGGGAACATCTCGGGAACCACCGTGTCGATATCGCGCATCAGGTCCAGGTCGGCGAGTCGCTCCCGGAGGCGGCCCTGCTCGTCGTCGAGTTCCGTCGCGACCGGGTCGGGGACCGGGAGTGGCAGTCCGTCGTCGACCCGCTGTCTGACCGCCTCACCCACCAGCGAGAGCAGTTCCGCCTCTGTGACGGGCACCTCACCGTCAGCGAGTTCCCGGTTGACCAGTCGCCACTCGTCACCGAACTGGTCGGCGGCCAGTCGCAGGTACGTCCCCACCCCGACGTGGTAGCCGTCGGGTGTCTCCCGGACCGTCTCCGAGAGGTCGAACTCCGCGAGCAGGTCCGACAGGCCGAGTCGTCGCCGGCGACTGCTCTTGAGCGCGCTCCCCTGCCGGTCGGCTTCGAGGCGCTGCCGGGCGGTTCTGGCCTCGGCGCGGGTGTACTTGCGGGTCAGGACGTGCTCGTCGACCAGCGAGACGAGCACCCGCGCGACCGGGTACGAGAGCACCTCCACGCGCACGCGCCGGTGTTGCTCACCGACGACGCCCTCCTCGAGCGCCAGTTCGATGCGCTCCATCGCGCGCTCGACGACCGTTCTCTCACCCCCCACAACCTCGGCGAGGTCCACCTCGGCGGCCGCCACCGCCTCGCGGGCCGAGCGCAGAAACGGGTAGCGGGCGTGTAGCGACTCCATGGCAGGTCTGTTGTGTGCCCGCGAGCAAAAAGCCGGCGGTCACTGGGGGACCGGACCGCTCACAGCCGTTTCATCCTGCTGTCGTCGTCGCGCTCGCGTCCGCTCAGGTCCCGCGGCCCGGAGCCCTGGCGCTCTCGTCGCTGTGGCCCCCCGGACCCGGTTCCGTCTCTCTCTGAGTCGGTTACCCCGAGTTCGGTGACAGCATCGTCGCCGCTCCCGCCGTCGCCGACGAGTGACTCGTAGCGGTCGCGACTCACCTCGACGGTGCGTGTCTGGCCCTCGCGAATCACCTCCAGTTCGACCGTCCCGCGGGGAACGTTGCGGAGTCGCGCGGAGGCGAGCGCGCTGAACACGAACCACAGACCGAGCACACAGCCGGCAGCGTACACCCCGAGCGTCTCGAACGCTAGCGGGTCCGCGGTCCGTGTCCACCTGTCGGGGTAGGCAAACCAGAACAGCGCCACACCTACCAGCGTCAGTCCGGCGCCCGCCAGCACGCCGAGACGGTTCCGTCTGCTCGCCGGCAACACGACGACCACACCGAGCAACATCGCGGGTACCCCCAGCCCCGCGGCGATGCCGGCGGACTGCTTTGCGCCCGTGCTCTCGGGTTCGACTGCCACCAGCACCATCGCCGCCAGCACCGCCACTCCCCCGGCAGCGGCCAACACCAGCCCCGTCCCGACCCTGTGTGGGTCCCGCAACCGGTCCCACCGGCGGTCGTAGGCCTCGTCCAGACTCGGCATACCCCCGCTTCGTCCGCCACCGTACTAAATGATTCGTCAGACGCACGCACGACACCGTCGTGGTCTGGCCTGCCTCTGTGCCCACTCCCGTCGCGCCTCCGCGCTGCCGTCGTCAGCCCCCATTACATTTACATACTATCTTTCCTATATGTAACTTGATGTCAGAAGAACCGGAAGACAGCGAGCAGAACCAGTCGCCGACGGACAACCAGTCCGACGACCGCCAGCAGAATGGACAGCCACAGGACCAGTCCCGGAACCGGCCACGGGGACAGTCCCAGGACGGACCGCCCCAGGGTGGCCAGTCGCCGAACCAGCCTCAGGGTGGACAGCCCCAGGGTGGACAGCCCCAGGGTCAGCCCCCGAACCAGCCCCAGGGTGGACAGCCCCAGGGTCAGCCCCCGAACCAGCCCCAGGGGGGACAGCCCCGGGGTCAGCCCCCGAACCAGCCGCAGGGTCAGCCCCCGAACCAGCCACAGGGGGGACAGCCCCAGGGTGGACAACCGCTGAACCAGTCTCAGGGGCAACCACAGGGCCAACCGCGAGGACAGCCACAGGGAGGACAGCCCCAGGGCCAACCGCGAGGACAGCCACAGGGCCAGGTCAGAGGGCAGCAGCGACGCGGACAGCCTCCGGCGAATCAGGTTGGGACCAACCTGGACATCGACACGGCCTACCTCCAGGAGTGGGTTGTCTACTTCACAGCACTGTTCGCCGTCGGCGGGGCCGGTCTCGGTGTTCTGTGGATACTCTTCGACGCCATCGACCAGTCGATATTCGAGGTGAGCAACCTCGGTGGGGTCGGGAGCGCCCTCGGTGCTACCTCGATAGTGGTGACGATGCTGATGATTCTCTCGGTGGCCGCCGTCTTTCTGGGTGCGTGGTTCGGCCGAAAGCTGCAGGAACCCGACCGGGAGTCGTTCGTGATTGCCGGTGGCTCGGTTGCAGCAGGAGGGGCGGCGTTTTTCTTCATCGTCTCGTTGCTGCTGTCAGTCGGACTCGATGGCCTGTCGCTCGATATCGGTGGTGTAATCATCAACCTGATTCTGACCACAATCTTCGTGGGAGCCATCGCGGCCGGCGGTGCCGCGGTGACCCGGAATCTGGCCCCGCGGGACCTCTGAGTTCGACACCCGGCACCCGACACGGGAGCCTCGCGGTTCGCTACGTCCCGCTCAGAACTGCAGGTGTGACGTCGAACCGGGCATATCGTCGTCATCGTCGTCGTCGGTGCCGCCGTCGTGGAGGAAGCGGGCATCGTCGTCGGTCAGGTAGACCTGACCGCTCTCGACGGCGATGTCGACGCTGAGGAGTGTCGTCTCGGCGGCCGGACCGTTCTCACAGCCCCCGGAGCAGGCGTCGAACACGGAGCCGTGTTTCGGACAGACGACCCCGCCGTCGCGCATCACCGCGCCGATATCCTCGCGGTGCAGGCGCTGGTCCTCGTGGGTGCAGCGGTTGACCCACGCCTCGACCCCCTCCTCGCAGGGCACGAGCATCACCTCCCTGTCGTCGCCGTCTACCCTGACGGTGAACAGCCACGAACCCTCCGACTGCACCGTCTCGACATCCGTCAGTCGGTAGCGCATAGGACCTGTTGTGACCGCGGGCAATTGATACTGACGGACGAAGGTTCTCGGGGTCTTCGTCCGGCAGTATCGAACAAAGATGCCACCGTGTCCGGGCCGCTCGTCACCGGACCGTCGTCCGGTTTCTCGCAGCCCTCTGCAGGCGAACTAGGCTGTGGGCGCTCGACCGCCGGGTCGCTACCTCGCCCGGGTTTCGCCGGCCTTTACCCCGACCGCGAAGACCACGACCGCAAACGCAATCATCGACGGTAACACCATCATCAGAACCGTGTCGGTGGCCATCACGTCCATCGCGAACAACCCGGCGGTCCCAGTGGCGACGATAGCGGCGACGATTCCCAGTCCAACCGGTACGCTCAGTTCCAGATTCATATCTGTTTTCTTTGACCGGGCGATAAAAATACTGGCCATTCCGCGTCCCCTGGTGAACAGATTTTCGGTAAACTCCACAACAGAAAAGTTCTTCAGATTACACTTATTGGGGTCCCTCCCGTGGATACGCACATGGTACCGAGCGAACCGGGAACCGACCGGACAGCAGGGTCGCAGTCGGCGGCGGAGCGGATTATCCGCGTCGACGGACTGGAGAAAGCGTACGGGAGCGGTGAGGAAAGGGTGACCGCCGTCGACGGCATCTCCTTCGAGATCGAGCGGGGGACAATCGTCGGGTTACTCGGCCCAAACGGGGCGGGCAAGACAACGACAGTAAAGTCGATGCTCGGGCTCATCCTCCCCGACGCGGGCGAGGTTTCTATCGCCGGAATCGACGTCTACGAGCATCCCCGGCGGGCCCACAGCCACGTGGGTGCGATGCTGGAGGGCGACCGGAACGTCTACTGGCGGCTCACCGTTCGGGAGAACCTGGAGTTTTTCTCGGGGCTGGGCGGACAGCGGCCGGGGGCTGTCCGGGACCGTCACGACGAGTTGCTCGAGCGCCTCGACCTCGCCGACCGGGACGACACGGTGGTCAACGAACTCTCGAAGGGGATGAAACAGAAGGTGTCGCTGGCGAGCACGCTCGCGCGCGACGTGGACGTCATCTTTCTCGACGAACCGACACTCGGACTCGACGTCGAGACCTCACGTGACCTCTACGTGGAACTGCGCCGTCTCGCCGAGCAGGAGAACATCACAATCGTGCTGACGAGCCACAACCTGGATATCATCGAGGCCGTCAGCGACCGGGTCATCATCCTCAACAACGGCGAGGTCATCGCGGACGACGACACCGCGGCGCTGGTCGACCTGTTCGAGACCCAGTCCTACCGGGTCGTGCTCGAGGCGCCAGTCTCGGCGTCGGTCCGGGCCCGCCTCGACCGGGAGTTCGACGCCACCTGCCGGGCCGACGGCGACCGGGTGGTCGTCGAGTGGTTCGACGCCGACGGTTCGACTGTCTACGAGATGACCGACCTGCTGGCCGAAACCGGACAGCAACTGCGCGACATCGAGTCCGTCGACCCCGACCTCGAGGAGGCGTTCCTCCGACTCGTCGACG
>JAQCNG010000179.1 GCA_028275145.1 Halovenus sp.
CTGGAGGAGGTGGGTGTGACCGTCGACGCGGAACCCCCGGCGGTGGAGGCGGCAATCGAGCAACACGGCATCGGCTTCATGCTCGCGCCGGTGTTCCACCCGGCGATGGGGGCGGTCATCGGCCCGCGGCGCGAACTCGGGATGCGGACAATCTTCAACGTGCTCGGCCCGCTGACCAACCCCGCCGGGGCCGAGGCACAGGTCGTCGGCGTCTACGACCCCGACCTGGTGGAGCTGGTGGCGCGGGCCTTTGCCCGACTCGATGTCGAGCACGCGCTGGTGGTCCACGGTGCCGGACTGGACGAGATTGCCGTCCACGGCGAGACACTCGTCGCCGAGGTCGACGGCGAGGAGATAGCGCAGTACACGCTGACCCCGGGCAATCTCGGCCTGCAGCGCCACGACATCGGGGACGTCGCCGGTGGCACGCCCGCGGAGAACGCCGCCGCGATGGAGGGGATTCTGACCGGTAGCCTCGAGGGCGCAAAACGCGACATCGTGCTGGCAAACGCCGGCGCGGCGATCTACGTCGGCGGCGAGGCCGACTCGATTGCGGCGGGCACAGAGCGGGCACGCAACGCAATCGAGTCGGGCACGGCCAGCGAGAAACTCGCGGAGCTCCGGGCGGTCGAAGCATGAGTGTCCGTGTCAAGATCTGTGGCATCACCGGACGGGCGGACCGCGACGCGGCCGCCGCCGCCGGGGCGGACGCGCTCGGGTTCATCTCGGGTGTGCCCGTCGAGACGCCACGGGAACTCACGGCGGGCGAGGCCGCAGCGCTGGTCGACGGTGTCGCACCGTTCGTGACGAGCGTGCTGGTGACCGGTCCCGACAGCGTCCAGGCGGCGGTGACCCGCCAGGAGCGGGTCGGTGCGGACCTGTTGCAGGTCCACGGCAACCTCGCGCCCGCGGAGGTCGGTGGACTGCGCGAGCGGGTCGGGGCCGGCGTCGTGGTGGCCGTCGACAGCGAGAGCGAGCGAGTCGGGGCGTACGCGGCGGCCGCCGACGCCCTGCTGGTGGACTCCACCACCGAGACAGGAATGGGCGGCACCGGCGAGACCCACGACTGGGAGCGAACGGGGGGGATTTCGGCGTCGGTCGACGTACCGGTGGTGCTCGCGGGCGGGTTGACACCCGAGAACGTCCGCGCGGCCGTCGAGACTGTCGACCCGTTCGCGGTGGACGTGGCCTCGGGTGTCGAGCAGGAACCGGGCGAGAAGAACTACGACGCCGTCGAGGCGTTCGTCGCAGGCGCGACCCGGGAGGGGGTGGGGCAATGACGGATGCCGGACCGGGGAACGCGACGGCCGGGCGGGACACGGACGGGGACGGCCCGGTGCTTGACACCGACCGCGAGACGTTCCGCGAACAGGCCGCCGGCGAGCGACCGGCGGTGGTGCGGGTGGCCGCCGACCTCGGGGTCGATATCGAACCGCTGGAGGCGTACGCGGCGCTGACGGGCCGGACGACAGGCACCACCGGCGCGTCGTACTCGTTTCTGCTCGAGAGCGCCCGGAAGATCCCCTCGAGTGACCCGGACGGCGCGTTCGCACCGGACCCGACCGGCCGCCACGCCCGCTTCTCGTTCGTGGGCTACGACCCGGATGCGGTTGTCACCGTGGGGCCGTCGGGAACGGACATCGAGGTGTTCGACGAGCGCTACGCGCCGTTACTGGCCGCAAACGGCGGGGACACACTCGACAGTCTGCGGGCCGCGATGCCGGACGTACGCCTGGCGGGCTTTCCCGACCGGGGCAGGCGGTCGCTGTCGGGCGGGTTCGTCGGCTTTCTCGCCTACGACGCCGTCTACGACCTCCACCTCTCTGAGGTCGGACTCGACCGCCCCGACACGGCCTGCCCGGACGCGCAGTTCGTGCTCACGACGAAGACGCTCGCCGTCGACCACGCGGAGGACGAGATTTCGCTGGTCTGTACGCCCATCGTTCGGGAGAGCGACGACGCGGGCGAGCGCTACGACGAGGTGCGCGCCGAGGCGGCGCGGGTGGCGGACCTGCTGGCCGGGGCCGACAGCGTCGAACCGGGCGGGTTCCGGCGCGAGCGCGAGAGTGCAGGCAAACGGGCGGACTACGAGCAGGCCGTCGCGGACACCCGCGAGCACGTTGTCGAGGGCGACATCTACCAGGGGGTCATCTCGCGGTCCCGCACGCTGACCGGCGAACTCGACACGCTGGGCCTGTACGAGTCGCTGCGGGCGGTCAACCCCTCGCCGTACATGTACCTGCTCGACCACGACGGGCGGCGAATCGTCGGGGCGAGTCCGGAGACGCTGGTCTCGGTGCGCGACCGGCGGGTGGTGTCGAACCCAATCGCGGGGACCTGCCCGCGCGGGTCCAGCCCCGTCGAGGACCGTCGACTCGCCGGCGAGATGCTCGCAGACGAGAAAGAACGGGCCGAACACACGATGCTGGTCGACCTCGCCCGCAACGACGTCCGGCAGGTCGCCCGACCGGGCAGCGTCCGCGTCGAGGAGTTCATGAACGTGCTGAAGTACTCTCACGTCCAGCACATCGAGTCGACGGTCACCGGGACGCTCGCCGACGACGACGACGCATTCGACGCCGTCCGGGCCGCCTTCCCCGCCGGCACGCTCGCCGGCGCACCGAAGATGCGGGCGATGGAGATAATCGACGACCTCGAGGAGACCTCACGGGGTCCATACGGCGGCGGTGTCGGCTACATCTCCTGGGAGGACGACGCCGACTTCGCCATCGTCATCCGCTCGGCGACCGTCGAGGATGTCGACGGAGACGGGGGTGACATCGGGGTGCCGAGACAGCAGGTCACCGTCCGGGCGGGCGCGGGCATCGTCGCCGACAGCGACCCCACACGGGAGTACGAGGAGACCGAGAAGAAGATGAACGGCGTGCTCGCGGCGCTCGAACGCATCGAGCAACCGACACAGACGGACGCCGACACGGGGGAGCAGTGATGAGCGACACAGTCCCCCGGGTGCTGTTCGTGGACAACTTCGACTCGTTTACGTACAACCTGGTCGAGTACGTCAGCGAGCACGCCGAGACCGAGGTGGTCCGCAACACAGCGTCGCTGTCGGCAGTGCGTGCGGCCGACCCGGACGCGGTGGTCATCTCGCCGGGGCCGGGCCACCCCAGAAACGAGCGCGACGTGGGTGTCACGACGGACGTGCTCCGGGAGGTCAGTCCGGAGGTGCCGACACTGGGGGTCTGTCTCGGTCTGGAGGCGGCGGTCCACGCCTACGGCGGGACCGTCGGGCGAGCGCCCGAACCCGTCCACGGCAAGGCGGTCCCGGTCGACCACGACGGCGAGGGGGTCTACGCGGGACTGGACCAGGGGTTCCAGGCGGGCCGGTACCACTCACTCGTCGCCACGGAGGTGCCCGACTGCTTCGCGGTGACCGCCACCGCCGGCGAGGAGGACCTCGTGATGGGGATTCGTCACCGCGAGCACCCGATCACCTGTGTCCAGTTCCACCCCGAATCGGTGCTGACGGCCGTTGGTCACGACGTTATCCGGAACTTTCTGGCGCGGGTCTGAACGGGTGCCTGTCTCGACAGCGCGCTCCGAGGCGGTCCGGGTCCGTCGGTGGGGTACTCCCGGTCAGTCCGCCGTCTCGACGGCGACGAGGTCGGCACCGACAGGCACCTCGATGTTGTTCACGAGCGTGGCGTTACCGGCGACGGACCCGGGTGCGAGCGCGGTCGTCACGTCGGCACCGGTTCCGGCGGAACCGACCGTCACAGTCGCGGTGCCGTTCTCGTCGAACGACAGCGGGACACTCGGGCCGGAGAGTCTGTCACTCGGCGATTCGTCGAACCCGTTGTAGAAGGCGGTGACGGCGTAGTCCGTCGAGTTCTCGCCGGCGAGGTCGGGCACGGACACCGCGAGGGTGAACGGGTCGGTCAGGTTGAGTCCCTCGAGTGCGGTGAACTGGGCCTCGCTGTTGTTTCCGAGTTCGTTCACCGGTATCTCCACCGTCGACGCCGGCGGCCAGACCGTCTGACTCGTGACCGTCAGGTCGAGCGTGTCTGTCATCCCCCGGTAGGTGGCGGTCAGTTCCGTCGTCCCGGGGGCGACGGTGTCGACCTGAGCAGTCGTTCCGTCGGCGGCGACGACACCGCTGTCGGCCGTGGAGAGTTCGGCGTCTCCGGTGACGTCCATCGTCTCACCCGACTCGAACGTCGCCCGCACCGCGTACTCCACGGTGGTTCCGGGTTCGAGTGCGAGCGACTCGGTCCCACTGTCGAGCGCGAGCGGCTCTGTTTCACCGGCATCGAGCACCAGTTCGACCCCGACGAGCGGGTCCACCTCGCCGCGCGCAAGCACCGTCGACGCCTCCTCGCTCTCCCAGGTGACGACGACCTCCTCGGCCCCGACTGCCGGCCGGACGACCACCTCGGTGCCCACCCGGAACGTGTCGGGACTGTCCACGAGATGCCCTCCCTCGACGGTCAGATGCTTGCGGTCTATCGTGTCACCGGACTCGTGGGTGAACACGACCCGGTCCTGTACCTGCTCCGTGTCGACCAGCGCACCCGGTGTCGTGTCTGTGTCGCTGGGGCTGAAAACAAAAAACGCCACCGTCACCGCGAGGGCGAGCACCACCACCGCCGCGACGAGTGTCCTCGCCCTCGGTGTGAGAGTCTGGTCAGTGTCTCCTGTGGTCATGTGTATCACCCAACAGTGCAACAAAAAGAGTATTTTCGACCTAACACTCCGGATTGGCGGGCTTACGAGGAGGTCCCGGTCGTTACGAGCGTGTTAACCGAGCGGGCGGCCCACCACGTCACCGGCCGCTACTCAGGGACTGTCGGGTCCGACTGTACAGTGGGCCCGAGAGGGTGAGCACCGCGAGGCCGGCGAGCACCACCACGAGCTCCGGACTGACGGCGAACTCCGCGAGCGAGAGCGAGCGCATCGACGCGCCGGTGAGGACGGCGACGACCGCCCAGGGCACCTCGCCGACGAGCGTGCCGAGGTAGAACGGGCGCGCGGCGACACCGGTGAGACCGGCGCAGTAGGAGATGGGGTCGCCGGGCACCGGCGAGAGACGGGCCGCCAGCACCCCCCGGGTCTCCCCGACGACTCCGAC
>JAQCNG010000180.1 GCA_028275145.1 Halovenus sp.
GCCTCGCCCGCCGCAGGGACACTCGGCGAACGGACCGTCGTCCGCGAAACCGAAGACCTCGTGCTCATCGCCGACGAGTACGACCGGCTACTCCGACTCAATGAGTCGGCGGTGGAGACACTGGGCGTGAGCCGCACGGAGGCGTTCGAGACCGACCTGCCCGCGCTGCTCGGCCACGACGCCGAGACGCTGGCGGAGCGCGAGACGGTCACCCTGGAGACCACCGGTGGGACCCGGCGGTACGACCCGCAGGTGTCGATGCTCGCAAGACAGGGCCGTGACCTCGGTGCGCTGTTGAGCCTGCGCGACGTGACCGACCGCGAACTCCGCGAGCAGCGCCTCTCCGTGCTCAACCGCGTTCTCCGCCACAACCTCCGGAACAAGGTGGAGGTACTCAAGAGTCACACAGAGGTGCTCGACGCGGAGCTGAACGGGAACAGCGACCACACTGTGACAATCACCGAGACGGCGGACGACATTGCTCGACTCGGCCGCAACGCGCGCCAGATCGACCAGTTCGTCGCCGAGGAGAGCGAGGACGGGACTGTCGACGTCGTCACGGCCGTCTCGGAAACCCTCGACGCCGTTGGCACAGACGGGGCCGAGATTGCGGTCACTGTCGACGCGCCCGCGTCACTCCAGATTGTGACGAACCGACGCGCGCTGACCGCGGCCCTCGAGAGCGCACTCGACAACGCGGTCACCTACGCCGACTCGGCCGTGACCGTCACCGTCGAGGACCAGCGCAACGGCTGTGCGGTGTCCGTCGCCGATGACGGACCGGGCATCCCGGAGGGCGAACTGGACTGGCTCGACAGCGGCGTCGAGACACCGCTCCAGCACGGCACCGGGCTCGGACTCTGGCAGCTGAAGTGGGCCGTCAGGACCCTCGGCGGCGAGTTCAGCTTCGAGACGACAGACGGCACGACCGTCGAGATGAGGATTCCCGACCGCGGGTGACGCCCGGGACTCGCCGGGGGAACCGTCACCGCCCGGTCCGGGTTGGAGCGACCGACAGCCTCGTTGGCTGGCGACAGAGCCGTGCTCACTGCGCCGGGGGGAACTCCGCCACGCTGTCGCGGCCGAGCTGCATCAGCTCCTGGATGAACGCCGGGTCGCGGTCGAACTTCGTGGAGGAGCCGAACCGCTCGTCCATCTGGATGCGGCGGACGGTGGTGTGTGTGAACTCGTCGGCCGGAAGCTTGCCACCGTCTACCCAGTCGTTGACACGCTCGATGAACCGGAGCTCCTGGTTCAGGGAGATGTTGCCCGAGAGCTCGTTCCGGCGGTCGGCAACCTCCTCGACGCTGGTCGGTTCGCCGTCGAGCTCCTGGGCGTTGATCTGTACGACCCAGATCTCGTCGGGTTTGCGCGCCGGCGGCTGTCGCATCAGGTCGCTCACCGGCGGGTTCTGTGAGAACTGGCCGTCCCAGTGGAGGTGGTCGTTTATCTCGACGGCCTCGAAGACGGTCGGCACCGCGGCCGACGCCAGCACCGCGTCGACGGTCACCGCCTCGTTGACGAACGTCTCGAACACACCCGCGTTGATATCGACGGTGCCGACGACCAGGTCCGGGGCGTCCGCCTGACAGTAGCCGGGAATCGACTCGAAGTCGATGTGTGACTCCAGAACGGTCCGGATGCGCTGTTTTCCTGTCTCCGGGCCGGGAAACTGGTAGGGACTGAGCTGTGGCACCGGCATCCCGCTTGCCTCCAGTCTGGCGAGGCTGGTCAGCCAGGTGTTCACGAACCGGTCGCTGTAGCTCTTCGCCGAGAGGTCCCGCCAGAGACTCTCCAGAAGCTCCGTCGCCGTGTCGACGTCGCCGACGACCAGCCCGTACCAGGTCGCGAGAGCGTTGAACGCGCCGCCGGAGGTGCCGCTGATGCCGACCAGTTTGTACTCCTCGTCCCAGTCACAGTCCTGGAGCAGGGTCTCCAGCACGCCGGCGGTGAACGCGGTGTGACTGCCGCCGCCCTGGCAGGCGACCGCCACGTTCGTTGACTCACTCATCGCCCGTCTCCGTTCGTATGTGCACCATCATTCGTAGGTGTGGGTGTAGCCGCCGTCGAACAGCAGGTCCGCGCCGTTGAGGTGGCCGGCGTGGCTGGAGAAGCCAAAGACGAACAGGTTCGCCACCTCCGCCGGGGTCATCATCTCCGTTGTGCGGGCCTGACCGAGCATCACGTCCTCGACGACCTCGCGCTGGGAGATGCCACGGGTCTCGGCGGTGTCGAGTATCTGGTCGACCATCAGCGGCGTCAGTACGTAGCCCACCGAGACGGAGAAACTCCGTAGCGAGCCCGCGCCCTCGGCCGCAATCGACCGTGTCAGCCCCCGTATCGCGTGTTTGGCCGTGATGTACGCGGGCTTTGCCTGGGTGGCGTAGTGGCCGTGTACCGAGGACATGTTGGCAATCGCGCCGACACCGTCGTCGGTCGACTGGATGTGCGGGATGGCACGCTGGGCCGTGTAGAACGGCGCACGGACCATCACATCTGTCAGGAGGTCGTACTGCTCCATCGGGAACTCCGCGACGGTGTCGATGTGCTGCATACCGGCGATGTTGGCGACGTACCGCAGGTCACCCTCGTCGGCGGCCGCCTCGACCACCGCATCGACGTCAGCGTCGTCAGTCAGGTCGGTCTCGACCGGAAGAAACTGTCCGGGCGTGTCGAACGAGTCCGCGATGTCGGTCGTCTCGTCCAGGCCGGCCGCGTCGATGTCCGCCCCGACGACGGTGAGACCGTTCGCGGCGAGTGCCAGCGCGGTCGCCTGTCCGATGCCCGACGCCGCACCCGTCACGAGCGCCACGTTGTCGGTGCTGAACCGGCGGTCGTCCAGCACGAGCAGGTCCTCCGGCGTCAGTTCCGGTTCGCTTACCTCGAACTCCTCTGTCATACGTGTTGTTCGCGTCCCAGAGGAAAAACAGGTTTCGAACGGCGCACCGGCGAGCGGAGAGCCGACAGCCTCGGCCCCGGGGTGTCAGGGCCAGTCGTCGTGTGTGTCCTCCTCGAACTCCACCGATGGGGTCGTGGTCGCGAGTTGCCAGTCGGCAGCGTCGGCGGCGGTTTCGACGTCGACGTACTCCCAGCCAGTCTCGTCGGCGAGGCGCTCGTCGTCCTCCTCGGTGCCGACGAGAACGTAGCGCTCGCTGTCGAACTGGGTCTTTATGTTCGAGAGGCTCTCCTCGCGGCTCCGCGGGCCGGAGAAGAAATCCTGTCGAATCCGGTGTTTGCGCGTGAAGTTCGTCACCACGTAGGTTGGCTCGTCGGAGATGACACCCACGTAACTGGTCCACTGGCGGGCCCCGGTGAACACCGCCTGTGGGTCCTCCAACGCCTTCAGCGCCGTTAGTTCGAACGCGAGGGTCATGTCGCCGTCGCCGCCGTTCATACTCGCCTTTCCGCGGCACGCAAAAAAAGACCGTCGGTCCAACCCATCGCCGGGTGGACCGCCAGCAGGCCCTCTCGTGAGCGTTCGTCACCTGTCGATAGTCGACTCGACACACTTTTTATGTAGAGTCACAATGAGTCGACACGTGACAAGCGGAACGCCAGAGCAGTCAGACCGGTGGCAGGAGTCCGGCGGTCCACGGGGGGAACTCGCGGAGAAGATTGCCGGCGAGGTGACACTCAGCGACGACCCGGGTGCGACGCTGAGAAAGTGGCGCACGGAGTTCGAGATTGCGCAGGCCGACCTCGCCGACGCACTGGACGTCTCACCGTCGGTGGTCTCGGACTACGAGGGGGGTCGGCGGGCGAACCCCGGTATCGACGTGGTCCAGCGGACCGTGACAGCGCTGCTCGATATCGACGAGCGCCGCGGCGGCGAGCACATCCGGCGGTACGCCCGCGTTCTCTCGGCGGGGTTCGACAGTGGGGCCGTCCGCGACCTCCGGGAGTACTCGGCGACGGTCCGTCTCGACCGGTACTACGAGACAATCGGTGCGACACAGGTGGTGGCCGGCGAGCGCGACAGCATCGCCGGACACACCGTCATCGACAGCATCGCCGCAATCCGACAGCTCTCGGGCGAGGAGTTCTACGACCTCTACGGACGGAGCACGAACCGTGCGCTCGTGTTCACCGGCGTGAGTCGGGGCGAGTCACCGCTCGTCGCGCTCCGGGTCGTCACGCCGACACCGCACGCGGTTGTGCTCCACGGCATCGACGAGCCGTCGCTCTGGGAGCACGCACCGGCTCTCGCCCGCCGCGACGGTGTCTCGCTGGCCGTCTGCGAGACCGACCTCGACGAGATGCTCGAGGCACACGACCGACTGCCGTAGTCAGTCGGGTCACGCGAGACCGGCGCGGACCAGACTGCCGGGTGGTTCGTCGGGGTTCACCCGTTTGTCGGTGGTGTGGGCGTTCGCGGTGGCCCTGCTCTCGGTGCCGTCGGTCGTGTTCTCCCCGTCGTCCTCGACCGGGCCGGTCCGCTGTTCCTCGACCGGCCCCTCGCCGTTCTCGAAGAAATCGACTGCCTGCAGAACCACCAGTGGCCCGATGAGAAAGACAAAGACCAGTATTATCAGCCCGACGCCGAAGCGGACAATCGGCGACTCCGGGAGGAGCATGTTCCAGAGCCGTGTCACGGGCGGTTCGACCTGCAGCCACGCCCAGTAGTACACCTGGATGACGTAGACGAGCAACACGAAGACAACGACAGTCGAGACAACAGCAACAACGCCGAGCACCACCGGGTCGGGCGTCCACTCGACGACGCCGACACCCACCTCGACCGCCGCGTCGAACCGGTCGGGCGCGAGGACCCGAGCGAGCACCGCGAGGGCCGCGAGCACTCCAGTCCCGCCGAGGGGCGCGAGGTGCCGCCGGGCCATTGGACCCACTTCGACCCACGACCACCTAAACACCACTGCTGTTGGGCCGACACGACTCCCGGCCCGTTTTGACCGTGGGAGACAAAGCGTGAGCAATGCATCCTGACCTCGACAGGTTCAACTCGCGCCGGTCGACCGTCTACGCCCCCCGCGGTGTCGTCGCAACGAGCCAACCACTCGCCGCCGAGGCGGGCGCCGCCATCCTCCGGGACGGCGGGAACGCCTTCGACGCCGCGGTGGCGACCGCAGCGGCACTGAACGTGGTCGAACCGACGAGCACGGGCCTCGGCGGCGACGTGTTCGCCTGTTACCGGACGGCAGACGGCGACGTGGGTGCGATGCGGGCCTCGGGCGGTGCGCCCGAGCGGGCGACCCGCGAGCGCGTCCGCGAGGCAGTCGGCGAGGGCGACGACGCGGCGTACGGCAGCGACCGGACCCGCGACGGGGTGGTGATGCCCGACCAGGGGCCCCACACGGTCACCGTCCCCGGGACGGCACGGGGCTGGGAGGCGACCCTCGAGCGGTTCGGTCGCCGCTCGCTCGGGACGGTGCTCGACCCCGCAATCGAGTACGCCCGCGAGGGGTACCCGGTCACGGCGGTGGTCAGCGCGCAGTGGCAACACGCCGAACGACTGTTCACCGACGACCACGCCCGCGAGGCGTTCCTGTTCGACGGCGAATCCCCATCGGTCGGTCAGACGGTCCGTCTGCCGCGACTCGCTGACAGTCTCGAACGCATCGGGGAGCGCGGGGCCGACGCCGTCTACGAGGGCGAGATTGGCGAGGCAATCGCCGCCGAGGTCCAGTCGAAGGGCGGGTTCATGACCGTCGACGACCTCGCGGCCTTCGAGGTGGAGTGGCCCGACCCCCTCTCGACGACCTACAACGGGACCGAGGTGTACGAACTCGGGCCGAACAACCAGGGCCAGATTGCGCTAGAGGCGCTCAACATCGCCGAGGAGATCGGGGCGGGAGAGAACCCCTACGAGTCGGTCGACCGGGTCCACGAGTTTGCCGAGGCGACGAAACTCGCCTTCCACGACGGCCAGTACCACGTGACCGACCCCGAGTACGAGGAGGTGCCGCCGCTCCACACGGACGCGTTCGCCCGCGAGCGCGCCGCCGAAATCGGTCGAGAGCCACTCTCCGACGTCGAGGTAGGTACACCTGACGGGGCCGGCGAGGATGCCGACACGGTGTTGCTGTGTGTCGCGGACGGCGAGGGTAACGTCGTCTCCTACATCAACTCCCGGTTCGCCGGGTTCGGCAGTGGACTGGTCGCGGGCGAGACGGGCATCGCGCTACAGAACCGCGGGGCGTCGTTCTCGCTGTCGGCCGAGCATCCAAACCGACTGGCACCCGGCAAGCGCCCGTTCCACACGCTCGTGCCCGCGCTCGCACACCTGGGCGAGGACGACTGGCTCGCGTTCGGCGTCATGGGCGGGTACATGCAGCCACAGGGCCACGTCCAGGTGCTCGCGAACCTGCTGGACTACGACATGGGGCTACAGGCCGCGCTGGACGCGCCACGGTGGCGCTACCGGGCCGACGGGAGTCTCGCCGTCGAGGAGCGCATGCCGGCGGGTATCGCCTCGAAACTCGCCCGCAGAGGCCACGACGTGCGGGTGCTGCCGGGACTCCGCTTTGGCGGTGCAGAGGCCGTCCGCTGGGACGACGGAACGCTGTCCGGCGCGACCGAACCCCGGAAGGACGGTCAGGTCACCGGCCTGTGAGTCACAGGGCACGTCTGGCCCCCGGGGAAACCAGGCCCCGAGCGGGTCACGACCGGCCCGCAATCGAGGCCGTTCCCGGGGCCGACAATCGCCGGACGAAAGGGATTTAGGCGCATCTGACTAACTAGTCAATCAATGAGTGGCGAGTCGGTTGCAGGCGACGAGATACTCGACGGCACACACAGTGCGCTGTGCACGCACGGGTATGCCGACCTGACGATGCAGGATATCGCCGACGAGTGTGACAGGAGCACGGCGCTGTTGCACTACCACTACGACACGAAAGAGGACCTGCTGGTCGCGTTTCTGGACCACATCATCGGCGAGTACGAGGAGAAACTGGCCACAGAGACCGACGACCCGCCGGAGCGACGACTGGTGACCTTTCTGGCGCGGTTCGTGTACACACCCGACGAGGACAGGCGACAGTCGTTCCACCTCGCCCTGCTGGAGATGCGCTCGCAGGGACCGTTCAACGAGCGTATCCGCGCGGAACTGGACCGGAGCGACGAGGTGTTGCGCGGAACCGCCGCCGAGGTGCTCCGGAACGGCACCGAGGCCGGCGTCTTCGAGCAGGTCGACCCCGACCGGACCGCGGCGCTGCTGGTTGCGGCGCTGGACGGTGCCCGGACCCGTCAGATAACCCTCGGCGACGGCCAACCGGAGGACACCTACACCCGTGCCGTCGTCGAGGAGTTGCTCTCGCAGGTAATCGAACCCATCCTCGCCGACGGCGTCGAGTTGCCGCCGCTCGACGACGTGCTCGCGGAGCTCTCCCGTGAGGAGACGTCGTGACCGGCAGACCGGCCACGCGTCACCGGCCTCTGACACCGTAACCACAACCGGGCGAACAGTCCGGAGCCGACGACCAACACGATGACCCGAGTACAGGCACTGCTGGCACAGACCGCACGCTCGCTCCGCGCCGTCTGGCACACCGTGAGCGACCGCGCCCCCAACCCGGTGCGGGCGACGATTCTCTGGATCGGACTGGGACTGGCCCGACTGGGGCTCGTCGACAGAGAGCGGGCGGTCAAGACAACAGAGCTCGCCTGGCCGCGCGTGGTGACCGGCATCGCGCGGATGTCGAAAAACGCGGTCGACGTCGCGATGGTGGGTGTGGCGGTGGGCACCACCGCAGTCGCGGGCGTCGGCTTTGCCTCACCGTACTGGGGGCTGGCGTTCGCGGTGGGTGGTGGCGTCGCCGGCGGGACGATTGCGCTGGTCTCCCAGCGGTTCGGGGCCGGTGCGTCCGGGGAACTCGGCCTGGCAGTCCGGTCCAGCGTGTTGCTCGTGGTCGTCACGACGGTGCCGCTGTCGGTGGTGTTCTGGACGGTCCCCGAGCCGTTTATCGCGGTGCTGACCAGCAACGACCAGGCACTGTCCTACGGCACCACCTATCTGCGGATTGTCGGACTGGGGATTCCGTTCGCGGGGCTGAATCTCGTCGGGAGTCGCACGCTCGTCGGGTCTGACGACGCCTACACGGCCATGCAACTGCGGGCCGGCGGCGCAGTCGCCAACCTCGTGTTGAACGCGGTGCTCATCTTCGGCTTTGGCTGGGGGGTCGCCGGTGCGGCAACGGGGACGGTGCTCTCGAACGTCGCCGTGACGGGGGCGTTCGCGCTCGGCCTCGCCCGGGGTCGGTTCCCGGGTGTGGGCGCGTTCCCCGTGCAGGTGTCACCAACCGGGCAGTGGGCCGACACCGGGACGGTTTCGGACCTCGTCGAGATCGGGCTCCCGGTCGGACTGCGCGGTCTGGTCCTGACCACCGCCGAGTTCCCGATGCTGGGCATCCTCGATATCTTCGGGGAGAACACCGTCGCCGCCTGGGTCATCGCCCGGCGCATCTGGGGGGTGATGAACACCCCGGGGTGGGGGTTCGGACTCGCCGCCTCCAGCCTCGTCGGCCAGCAACTCGGCCAGAACAACGAGCGTATGGCCGAGGCGTACGGTCGCGACATCATTCGCTTTGCCGTCGCGGTGTATCTGGTCTCCGCACTGCTGGTCGCGGTGTCCGCACAACAGGTGGTCGTACTGTTTGCCGACAGTCCGTCGAATCCGGAGGTGCCAATCGCGGTCAGTCTCGTCTACGCGGCCTGTGTCGCGATTGTGTTCCAGGGGGTGGCAAGCGCCGCCGCCGGCCCGCTCGACGCCAGTGGCGACACCCGTGTCACCTTCGTCAGCCAGTTTCTCGGTATGTTCTGTGTCTCGATTCCGCTCGCGTACCTCGGTGCCGCCGGACTCACCGTCCCGTCGATATCGCTCCCGCTGCTTGGCGCAACGCCGGCCATCGTCGTCCCCGAACTTGGTCTCTGGGGGCTGTATCTCGCCTTTGTCGCCGAGACGGCCGTCCCCGCGGCCATCAACTACTGGCGGTTTCGGACCGACAGGTGGAAATCCATCAGCGAGAGCTACCGACCCGACGCGCCCGTCGCCGACGACTGAGAGACGCTGAATCAGACCCCGACCGAGGGGTCGACACGCAGACCCCAACCGGGGAGTCGACACGCGGATCCCAACCGGGGAGTCGACACAGGGACCGGTTGCGCCCCGGAGGAGTGTCCCGTCAGGAGACGCTGTCGATGATGCCGTCGAACACGCGTGGGGTCTCGATACCGAGCAACGGACCGGCCATCAGGAGAAGAGCCGCGAACGCGAGCACGAGGAAGAACCCGCCAACAGGAGCGCGCCAGAGCGCCCACCGGCGGCGGTCGACGAGGTCGTGTTCCTCGTCGTCGGAGACCAGAAACATCGGCTCCTGCATCGAGTCGTCGGTTATCTTCTCGATGACGAGTCTGTCGGCGTTCGAGGCGTTGTCGGGGATGTTCGCCTGTTCGCGGGGCCTGACGGTCCCGAAGACGTAGACGCTCTCGTCGGTCCTGATGAGGTTCTGCCTGTACTTCCGGTCGTTTTCGGTCCCGCTGGCGTCTGAGGGGAACGTCAGGTCGTCACTGTTCCCGACGAACCGCTGTATCGGCTGGGGTCCGTCCGAGTCGCTATCGACGTAGGTCGTGGTCCAGTCGTCGGGGTCGAGGTCGTAGGTCGTGTCGTCGTGGGGGCGTACCAGCACCTCCCCCGTCCCATCGTCGACGAAGAACGGACAGGAGAAGGTTCCCTGCTCGACTGTGTCCCAGGAACTGTCGTCGCCGCTCGAATCGTACTCCTCCACCTCGTAGGCCGCGACGACACAGTCCTCGTCGGAGAACGGGGCGGTCATCGGCCCCTCTGGTGTCTGGACTGCGGTCCCGGTGACCTCCGAGGGACCGACCGACAGTGACTCCGCCCGCTCGGTCGGGGTGTCCCGGATCAGGGTCCGCTGTCTCCGCCGTCTGAACCCGAACCAGATAAAGTAGAGCCCGCCGAGAGAGGCGACGATTGCACCGCCGACGGCGAGATACCAGCTATCCGGCCAGCCGTTGTTGAGCAGATACGCCTCGTCTGGACTGTCCGGATTGTGCTGGACCGTCACCTGCTGGCCGGGCGTGTACTGCTCGAGGACATCCGCTGCCGTGGACTGACTCCCGTGCCAGCGGGTGAACTGCCCGGGGTAGACGTTCTCCGACTCGTACTGCTCCCCGTCGACGGTGTACTCGTACACGACGACAGGCCGGTACTCCCGCTCGTCGTCGTTTGTCCGCTCGTCGATCTCGGTACTCACAACTGTTGCCGAGGTCGGTTCGTTGTGCTGGACCGAGGAGTTGTGGTCGACAATCGGCATACCCGTGAACAGCACGAAGACGCTGACAAAGAGCA
>JAQCNG010000227.1 GCA_028275145.1 Halovenus sp.
TCGACGTCAGGGACTGTTCGGCCAGCTCGGGTGAGTCACCGCGGGCACAGTCCCCGCGGGTTGGTCTGGGTCCGCATATCTACAGCGGTGCTCTGAAAGGAGAGTGATGCATGGACCGAAACAGCACCGGGGGGCTGGCCGTTCCGTCAGCGGACCGGCTGGTGCTGTCGTAGATGGTCGGCGTATCGGAGCTCTCGAACGGGGACCCCGACGTGGCGGTCAGCGACGACGAACTCGTGATACGGGCGACAATCGACCGTCCGGACCAGCAAAACGCCCTGAACACGAACGTCATCGAGGGGCTGCTCGATGTCCTCGCGGTGGCCGACGAAACCGACGTGCGGGTGGTGGTCGTCCGGGGGGCCGGCGAGACGTTCTGTGCTGGCGGGGAGATAAACCCGATGGCGAGCGCCATCGGCCAGGGCTCACAGGCCTACCGCGAGGGTTTTTCGGGGGGGAAATTCTCCGAGGCGCTGGGGTACACGACGAGGTGATACCCCAGGGGATGGCCGACCGCATCGTCGAGGATGACCTCGCGGCCGACCGCCTCGGGACCCCCGAGGACTGTGTGCCGATGGCGCTGTTTCTCGCCAGCGACGCCGCCTACGTCACCGGGAGCTACCTTGTCGTCGACGGCGGCCAACTGCTCGCACCCGCGCCGTTCTGAGCCACACGGACGACCTGCGAAACCCACTCCACACCCGACGCCTGTCGCCACCGGGTCCGAAACGTCAGTACCGCTGTTGCTTGCGGTAGACGGTCCCCTACAGTGTCGTATTTGGGATATTTTCAGATGGAGAGAATAACCTGACACGGCGGACATCCCGGTATCGCTGTTTGTCGCCCCGGAACGCGGGCGTCCCGGCACTGTTATGAGTTGTCTCGACAAGTGTAGATATGGGCTTCCACACGTTCGACCCCGAGATGGCCGACGGACTGGAGCGGGCACAGCGGTACCGCTGGTGCTCCGGCGAGGAGTTGCTGACACAGGTCGGGCCAGACGGGGACGCGACGATAGCCGACCTCGGCAGCGGGACCGGTTTCTACACCGACATTGTCGCGCCACACGCCGGGACGGTGTACGCCGTCGACGTACAGACGGAGATGCACAG
Organism: Halovenus sp.; assembly: GCA_028275145.1. GTDB lineage: Archaea > Halobacteriota > Halobacteria > Halobacteriales > Haloarculaceae > Halovenus. The sequence continues at coordinate 1,113 of JAQCNG010000227.1, forward strand.
GCGCTACCGCGAAAAGGGGCTGCCGGCGAACGTCGAGCAGGTCGAATCTGTCATCGGAGAGCTACCGTTCGCGGACGACGAACTCGACGCGGCGTTCTCCACGATGACCTACCACGAGTTCTCCGGCCCGGAGACGATGGCCGAACTCGCGCGGGTGTTGCGCCCCGGCGGCCGCCTCGTGACCGTCGACTGGTCGAGAAACGGGAGCAAACAGAGCGGCCCACCCCTCGAGGAGCGCCACGACCTCGGCCACGCGGTGTCGGCGCTCGGCGAGGCCGGGTTCACCGTCGAACACGCCGTCAGCAGGACGGAGACGTTCGTCTGCCGGGCCCGGCGGTAGCCGGCGGGCGAGTCGAACCGGCCACGGGGGTGGTCACGGCCACAGGTTGATGATGCAGGGGCCCGGAGAGCAGGTATGGAGGTTGCGCTGATAGCGGACACCCACATTCCGACGCGTGCCAGCGAGATTCCGGAACCGTTCGCCGGGCGCATCCGGGCGGCCGACCACGTTGTCCACGCGGGCGATTTCGACTCGCAGGGCGCCTTCGCCGACGTTCAGGCGATGGCCGAGAGACTCACCGCCGTCTCGGGCAACATGGACCGGGGGCTCGGCCTGCCCGAGGTGCGGGCGGTCGAATGTGATGGCGTCGAGTTCGTCCTCACCCACGGCACCGGCCCCGAACACAGCTACCAGCAACGCGTCGCGAGTGCCGTCAGAGACCACGCGAGCGCGGAGAGCGCCGTCGGCGTCGCCGGTCACACCCACGAGGTGCTCGACACGCACCACGAGGGGGTGCGCCTGCTCAACCCCGGCAGCGTCACCAGCGCGAGCCCCGCCGACCGCGCGACCATGATGACCGCGACTGTCGAGGACGGCAGTCTCGCGGTCACGCTACACGAGCGATGAGCGTGGAGTCTCCGGAGACAGGGGGAGAGCAACCGGTGCCAGCCACGCGAACGGCGGCGCGCGCTCGCGGACCGACTCGAGAGCGAACTGGGGGTCCAGTTGCTCACGAGAGGATATCGTCGAGTCGCTCCAGAATCTGCTGGAGGTAGGCCTTCGTGCGGACCTGCTGGGGGGTCGGGTCGGCCAGTTCCATCTCCTGTTCGACCACCGCGAGGTCGAACGCGACCTGCTCGCGCACCGCCTCCAC
>JAQCNG010000238.1 GCA_028275145.1 Halovenus sp.
TCCGTTTTCGACGGTGTCGACCTGCTGGTGAACAACGCCGGCGTCGCCCGTGGCGGTCCAGTCGCGGAGGCGGAACTCGCCGAGTTACGAAAGAGTATTCGCGTCAATCTCGAGGGCGTGATGAACGTCACCCACGCCCTGCTCCCGAGCATACTCGACTCCGAACTGGGCGACCTGATCACCGTCTCGTCGCTGAGTGCTCGCTACCCACAGGAGGGTGGAAGCACCTACACAGCCTCAAAGTTCGGTGTCAACGGGTTCATGCGGTCGCTGCGCAAGGAGATGTCTGACGAACCGGTCCGCGTCACGATTGCGATGCCCGGACCGGTCGTCACCGAACTCAACGACTGGGAACACTGGGAGGGACGGGCGATGGACCCCGAAGACGTTGCCGAGACAATCACGTTCGCGGCCTCGCGTCCCTCCCACGTGGAACTCAGACAGATCGGCATCGATTCGACCGACAAGTTCTAGCGACGCTCTGAGGGGTGCTGAACTCCGGGCGGTGAGACGCTCAGACCTCGAGAACATCCGTGTGCGACGCAGATGTGCTCTCTCAGAGCAGCGCCGCGAGTCTGCTACGTGATGGCTGGACACGTCTCGACCGGTACTTCGAGCCCAGACCAGCCGTCTCCTCGGAGGGGCGTTCCAACGAGTTCTCCCCGCGATTCACCAGGCAGTCTCCAGAACGCTCCGGAGTGCCGACGCGGACACGTCGAGTTCTGGCGGCGGGTGTGGCGTGCCACGCCAGACCCCTGCAGTTACGCGCGGCGTCGACTCCGGGGCGGGACCGGGCGCACCGGTCGCTCCCAGAAACGAGTCTGCCGCCGTTGTCGCAACCTCGTCGAGCACGTCGCGGTCGATGCCCGCCACCGCCCGGAGTCTGGCGGGCAGACCGAGCGTGCTCCGGAGCTCTCGCACCCGCTCGACGACACCCGCGGCGGGTGTTTCCGTCTCGGCACCGAGCGCCCGTGCGAGCAGGTCCCGGCGGCCCTCTACCTGTTCGAACAGCCACGAGAGGGCCGCAGGCGCGACCACAGCGTGTGCACGCCCGAGCTGGACGCCCGCGCCGGTCTGTGGGTCACTGTGCACCCGGAGGGCGTGGCCGAGTGCGTGGAGCAGTGAGAGGGTGGTCCCGTCGGGCCGGGAGACGCCGTACTGGACGAGCACGAGTCCCTGTACGACCGTCTGGAGCTCCGGGTCACGCACCAGTTCGGCGGTGTCGCCGTCGGCTGCCCGGTCCGGTCCGAGCGCCGGGAGTGCGCCGGCGAGCAGTTCGAGTCCGCGGCTGGCCGTTGCGTCGGTGACGGGACTCCGCGTGCTCGCGTACAGCGTCTCGATACCCTTGCTCAACCCGTTCATCGCGGAGCCAGCGAGCACGTCCCGGGGTGTCTCGGACACGAGCATGGGGTCGTAAACCGCCACTGCCGGCATCAGCTGTTCGTTACCGACGCCGCCGCCGGCCGGCACAGACACCAGACCGGAGTCGGGGCTCGCGCTGATACCGGCCAGCGCCGAGAGACTCGCACCGGCGAGGGTCGTCGGCACCGCGAGAACGGGGGCCGTCTCGTCCGGTACCGCCAGCGTGCCTGTCGCGGCGAGTTGGTCGCCGAGCGCCCGTGGCGGGTGCTCCGAGGCAGCAACGGCCGCAGCGACACGCGCAACGTCGATACTGCTCCCGCCCCCGAGGGCCACAACTGCGTCGGCGTCGCACTCGTCCATCCGCTCGGCGCAGGCGACTGCGGTGGCGAGACGCTTCGCGGGCGTGGTTTCGGCGAACACGCCGACACATCGGTTCCCGAGTCCCTCACGGATCGGGTCGAGAACCGCGGGCCGCTCGCCGACGGTCTGTCCGCAGACGACGAGCGCACGCGTACAATCGAGTCTGGCGAGTTCGCTGTCGAGGTGTGCAACCGACTCGAGTCCGTACCTGACGGTCGGTGGGTTGTACGCGAACCTGAACGCCCCAGCCATATCCGCAGTCGGGACGCCAGCCTCATAAGCCCGCTGGCGTCCGGTTCGGGGACCAGATGCCGTCTCCGGGGCGCGGGACACGCCGGCGGCCACGCCTCCGGTACCGGCAGGGACAGCAGTGTGCACGGGGCGTGGGGTGTTCGGCCGACAGGCACGGGAGGAAACTGTTGTGTGACTGGGGCTGTTCGAGCGGGTATGACCGAGGTTCCGGAGAGCCGGTGTGGATACATGTTTCCCGAGGGGTTCGACGCCACACAGAGCCTGTATCTCCCCCAGCCAAACAGTTGCGCCCGTGACCCACTGCCCGACACTGGTCGGTGCAGGTGGCACGCCGACCCCGCGACCACCGAGCACAAAACCGCGGCTGTCGAACGGACCGCTCCCCGAGGCTCGCTCGACGGCGCTGTTCTTCCCGGCGAGTTGGCCGACGCGGCCGCCCTTGCGGGTGTGTCCCTGCTCAGAGCCGCCGACCTCTCCGGGGCCGAGCTCGCGGACGCTGGCCTCTCCGGGAGTATCCTGACGGATGCCGACCTCACCGGTGGCGACCTCCCCGGTGTCGATTTCTCGGGTGCAACCCTGTACGGTGCCGACCTCTCGGGGTCTGACCTGACGGGAGCCACCCTCTCGATGGGGAACCTGTCTGACGCCAATCTTCCAGGGGCTACCCTGACAGATGCCGACCTCTCGAAGGTGGACCTCTCCGGCGCGACCCTCTCGGAGGCAACTCTGGTCGGTGCCGACATCTCAGAGGCGTACCTGTCGGGGGCCGACCTGCGAGGGGCCGACCTGCGGGAGGTCGACCTCTCTGTGACGTTTCTCACAGGTGCCACCCTCTCGGGGGCCGACCTGCGAGGGGCCGACCTCTCGGGGGCTCACCTCCTCAATGCGGACCTCTCGGGGGTCGACCTGCGGGACGCGGACCTCTCGGGGGTCGACCTGCGGGACGCGAATCTCTCGGGGGTCGACCTGCGGGACGCGAATCTCTCGGGGGCCGACCTGACCGGCGTCGACCGCGCCGGCACGAACCCGGAGTAGACAGCACCGGCGATGGTCCCCCGCAACCGACACCGAGCCCCCCACAGCTACTTGTTGCTGAGCGACCAACTCCCGCATCCTGGCCTCGTGCCGGGGAAACTCAGATGACAGGTACACACGACCGTGTCGCACTCGTAACGGGAGCGAGTTCGGGTATCGGGCGAGCAACAGCAAAGCGGTTCGCGGCGGCGGGTACACAGGTCGTCGGGGTCGACGTGGACGCCGACGGCGGCCGGGAGACAGTCTCGGAGATCGAGGCCGCCGGCGGCGAGGCAACCTTCGTCGAGGCGGATGTCACCGACGAGAGTGACGTCGAGGAGATGGTCGCAACGGCCGTCGACAGTTACGGTGGCCTGGACTGCGCGTTCAACAACGCCGGTATCGAGGGACAGGAGGCACGCGCCAGCGAGCAGTCCACCTCGAACTGGGAGCAGGTTATCGACACGAATCTGAAAGGCGTGTTCCTGTCGATGCGCGAGGAGATTCCGGTGCTGATGGAGAACGGAGGCGGTGCCATCGTCAACACGGCGTCGATTGCCGGACTCCGCGGGTTCCGGAACCTCAGCCCGTACGTCGCGAGCAAGCACGGTGTTATCGGACTGACGAAGACGGCGGCGCTGGAGTTCAGCCGTGACGGGGTTCGCGTGAACGCTGTCTGCCCGGGAGTCATCGAGACGCCGATGGTCGCCCGCGCACAGGAGGAGAACCCCGAGGCGATGGAGGCGACTGTCGCCGCGACACCGGCCGACCGACTCGGGCAACCGGCGGAGATTGCCGCCGCCGCGACCTGGCTCTGTTCCGACGACGCCTCGTTCGTGACCGGCGAGTCGCTCGTCGTCGACGGCGGGTTCACCGTCGGGTGAGTCGACGCCCGCGGAACCGGGACGGTTCGCCCGACCTGTCCGCCCGACCTGGCCGTCTCCCCGGTTCCCCGGGGACAGGCCGCGCCCGATACCGACGAGCGCGCGCACCTCCGTCGAACTACCCGTTGGCCACCACGCGGGCGAGCGTTTGGACAGCGTCGTCGGCCCACCCGTCACAGTCGGTCGTCCGCAGGTGCAGGCGACGACACAGGGCCGGCGGTGGGGTGCCACTCAGCGAGACAACCGGCCAGGTCCGTTGCTCCCAGGAGAGGGTCCACGGTCTCTCGGGGTCGACTCTGAGATAGCGCACCGTCTCCTGTGGGTCGACCTCTGGGACACGACACCGTTCGCGCCCGGCGTTCGAGGTGTCGTCGACGACAACCGGCGATGCGGGCGGAACGCCGTCGACGGTGTCGACAGCAGTGAGAAACCCGGCCAGTGGCCCGGCCTTCCAGGTCAGTGTACAGTGTGTCGCGAACGTCTCGACGTGAACAGTCGGTTCGACCGGAATCGTCTGCTCGCTGCCGTCGTGTTTCCGGCCGGGCATACACGACGTTCCGGTCAGACACAGAAGAACCTGTCTCGGACACGGCGCGAGAGAGGGTCACCCCGAGTGCAGGATGGTTGCGCTCACCCCTCTGGACCAGGCTACACCCTCACGGGACTGTCTGACCCGCGAGAGAGCCGACCCGAAGAATTACATCTGATATTCGGTACTTCCCAATCGAGGATTCGGAAGTCGAGTTGAGTTGGTGTGAGCCGTTCAATCTCGGAGCGGTAGCTGAGTGAATCGAAGCGTCGGTCTGAATCGAGCAGAAACCATGACGAGAATGATGATTAGAGCGGTTTCTGACGAGTGCTGCTGCTACTGACTTGCTGGCCCGAGGCCGCGGGCTGGCCGTCAGCCCGCGGCCGAGGTGTACGCGTCGGGAACTCCGACACCGTTCATCTCGATCTCCCACTGCCGTTCTAACTCTGCTTCCAGTTCGTGGCGAATCCAGTCACAGAACGTCTGGAATGTGAACTGCTCGGGCAGGTCGCGCCCGCCCCGCCGCGGGCGGGCAACGACCGCCCATCGCAGCACGAGCCACAGGTTCTCTAGCAGGAAGCTCACGATTACGAACGCAAATCGGACGATTGGGTCTTGGGTCGTCGTTGTTGCTCGCGCTTGGCGAAACAGTCGGTAACTCGTCTCTATTGCCGAGCGTTTCCGATAGCGGCGTTCGACCTGTGTGGGCGTGCGATCGTCGAGATCGCACGCCACGTACCCCCGTACAATTTCCCCGTGCTTTCCTCGATCGCCGTTCTGATACGAGACCGAGACCGCGAGCGGGAAGCGCAGTTCCCGCTCGCTGTCCTTGTACATGCGATAGGTCGTCATGTAGGACTTGTGCACGTCGAGTTTGTCC
>JAQCNG010000184.1 GCA_028275145.1 Halovenus sp.
TTTCGAACTCCACGTCCTGTCCCTCTTCGAGGTCCGGGCCGCCGACGTCCTCCATGTGGAAGAACACGTCTTCGTCCGCATCCTCAGTCTCGATGAAACCGTAACCGCCTGTGTCGTTGAAGAAGTCAACCGTTCCTTCTGCCATTGCGAATTAAGAGAGGATGGTCGCATTGATAACCCTTCCGAAGAGACGCCACGGTGGTTACACGGTTTCTCGCAGATTATCGTCGAGCGGTTCTACCGCGACGCGAAGATCACCCAGATCTGCGGGGGCACCACCGAAATCAAGAAAAACATCATCGCGCGCGAACTCCAGGTGGGTGCCTGAGGCGTGCGTCTCTGTCTCCGGGCGCTCGGCGGCCGGGAGGATACCGGTAGCCGCTGGCAGGCCGGTCACAGCCCGCCCGAGCCACAAAACAACGGCAAGATTGAATTACGAGGGGGGAGAACAGTAGTTCATGTCAGAGATACTCGCTGAGAATCTCTCGGGCAAGGCGGTCATGGGCTCGGACGGTGCGGAGCTCGGCATGCTGTACAACATCACGATGAACCTCGATACGGGTCGTCTCGAGAATCTCGTCGTCGAACCCGCGGCGTCGTACGGCGGTGGTGACTTCCAGACCGACGACGACGGTCGGATGCGTATCCCGGTCCACCGCGTACAGGCGGTGAAAGACCACATGATCGTCGAGCGGTAGGAATGTACGTTCTCGACGCATCCGCGTTTATCCACGAGTACCACACCGACAACAGGATGGCGTCCATCCCGCTGGTGCGCGAGGAACTGGAGGGTGAACAGGCCTACCGGTTCGACGCGCTGGAGGGGTCGGGGATGCATATGCACATACCCGACGGCGAGACGGTCGAGCGCATCGAGCGGGCGGCCCGCGAGACGGGTGATCTGGCGGAGCTGTCCCGGACGGACCTCCGCCTGCTCGCGGCGTCGTTCGAACTCGACGGTCGGCTGGTCACCGACGACTACGCCATGCAGAACGTCGCCGAGAAGCTCGAACTCGACCTGGAGGTTATCGCCCGCGATGGCATCGAGGAACAGCGAGACTGGCTGTTCCAGTGTGTCGGCTGTGGTCGCGAGTTCGAGGAGAACCACGACCGCTGTCCCGTCTGCGGGAGTGACCTCTCCCGGAAGAACCCGGCCTGACCCCGGCCCGCAGTCGACTACCCGTTTTCCTTTTCGGTCACCAGTCGCGCGAGGAGCGCCGCCGCCACCGCGAGGTACGCAACTGTGGCAGGAAGGAGGTATGCGGAGGCAAACGCCGCGACGGCGGCCACGTACGAGAGTCCCAGCAGGAGGAGCACAAAGCACACGACGACCAGCCGGTCGGAGTCCATGTGGACCCGCTCACCGGTCGTCGAGTTCGACGAACACTCTACTGTCGGGGCCCGTGTAGCGACCGCGGGGCCGGATGAGACGGTTGTCGGCCTGGTACTCGAGGATGTGTGCGAGCCAGCCGCCCGACCGCGACATCGCGAAGATGGGCGTGTACATGTCGATTGGGATACCGAGTTGATAGTAGACAGAGCCCGAGTAGAAGTCGACGTTCGGGGCGATACCGTCCTCGGGGAGATTCTGCTCGTCGACGAGATACTCCGCGATGGTCGAGGTGTACTCGAGCCACTTTGTCTCGCCGGAGGCCGACGCGAGGTCCTCGAGTTTCGACCGCAGAATCCTCGCGCGCGGGTCCGTCACGTTGTACACACGGTGACCCCACCCGGGGACGCGCTCGCCCTGTTCGACCTTCTCGATGACCCACTCGTGGGCGGTCATATCACTCTCGTCGAGTTCTATCAGCGCCTCCATCACGTCCTGGTTCGCGCCGCCGTGGAGCGGGCCCGAGAGCGCGCCGATACCGCCCGTGATGGAGCTGTAGACGTCCGCGAACGTCGAGGCGACGACCATCGAGCCGAACGTCGAGGCGTTGAGCCCGTGGTCCGCGTGCAGCGTCAGCGCCATGTCGAACGTCTCGGCTGCCACCTCACCCGGCGGTTCGCCGGTGAGCATGTACAGAAAGTTGGCGGCATGAGAGAGGTCCTCGTCGGGTTCGACCGGTTGTTTGCCGCGGCGCAGACGGTCGTAGGCGGCCAGAATCGTCGGAATCCGCGCGATTACCCGCCGTCCCTTGCGCCGGGCGGCGTCCGAGTCACGGAGCGCCGCCTGTGCCTCGGGGTCGGTCGCCGAGAGCATCGAGACACCGGTCCGGAGTGCCGCCATCGGGCGTTCGTCCTCGGCGGCGAGCACGTCGAGCGTCTCGATCAGGTTCCCGTCGAGTGCGTGCTCGCTGGCCATCGCACCGGAGAACCGCTCCAGTTGCTCGCGCGTGGGCAGTGACCCGTGCCAGAGCAGATACAGGACCTCCTCGTAACTGGCCCCTGCCGCGAGGTCCTCGATGTCGTACCCCCGGTAGACGAGTTCACCGGCGTCGCCGTCGATGTGGCTGAGCTCTGACTCCGCGACGACCACACCCTCGAGGCCTTTCGCAAGTTGCTCCGTCATACTCGTAGTTCTGAAGGCGGGGGAATAAATCATGCTGATTTGTGTCTGTCTGTTGCACGTCCGACCAGTGAACCCACCCCGGGGCTTCCTGCTGGCCGAACAGACCGGACCTGCGGGTGGACGGAGACAGTTCCCGGGCCACCGGCGGGCTTTTCTCCCGGGCTCACGTACAGAGCGTATGTCTGTGCCAATCGACCCGGAGATGCTGACGGCAGACGATATCGGCGAGGAGCGCGCGACCCTCGAGATGGACCACGCGGCGGCAGTCGAGTTCGTCCGCGAGTGCTGTCTGTCGGCCGGGTTCGGCATCCCCGTGGAGTTCTCGCCGTCCGAGTTGCTCAACGAGAAGGTCGACGCCGACCGCGACCCGTACCACGTGCTCGGGGCGTGCAACCCCGAGATGGCCGACCGCGCGCTCGACGGCTCCGACCGAACGATGGGTGGACTGTTCCCGTGTAACGTCGTCGTCTGGGAGAGGGAGCCGGGGGTCCAGCAGGTGTATCACGTCTCTATCATGCGCATCGCGCGCCTGGTCGGGATGGCGCCCGACGACGAGGAGTGGGCGAACCTCGTCGCCGACACCGGTGACATTGTCGACGAACTGTTCGAACAGATCCGTCGTGGGCCCTGATACTGATTGTTGGGACTATCTACCGGGACGGTCGCACGCTGTCGTGCGGTCGATCCGGTAACGACTCGCAACAATCAGTATGAGCCGGCAAGCCCGTTCCTCGCAGGCCCGACGACCGTTCCACAGAGGGTCAAACGCGCGTTTCAGTCACCCGAATCAGTTTATATACCGGGCCTGTACGGTGTGGTATGAGAACGCTGACCCGACGTGAGGCGCTCGCAGGTGCAACGGGACTGGGCGCGGTTGCAATCGCTGGCTGTGTCTCCGGCAACGACGACAACGAGGACAACGGTGGGGACGCGGCCAACAGCGGCCCCGAGTCAGAAAACGACCAGGAAAACGGCGGGGAGTCCCGGGACAACGGGGACGGCCAGGAAACGGAACTGGAACTCGTCGGGATGGAACTCACGGAGACGAGTGGTTCCTGTGGCTCGGGCGACCAGGTGGAGGCCTCGGCCGTGGACGGTGACATCACACTCACCGGCAAACTCCCGGCATCGAACCCGTGTCACGAGGCGGTTGTGAGAGACGGGACGATGGAGGACGGCTCACTCTCGATGACAGTCGCAGTCGAGAGCACATCCGGGGAGAACGAGACCTGTGCCTCGTGTCTGGGTGTGGTCGACTACGAGGCAACGCTCGAGTTCTCGGAGGAACTGACGGACCTCTCGGCGCTGTCCTCACTGACCGTCGAACACGGCGGGCGGAGTGGAGCGACACACACAATCGAGGAGGCCGGCGTCGTGAGCGGTGCCGGCTCCCGCGGGGACGGCGGTTCGGGAGACGACGCGACGGAGGCGGCTGTGCTCGCGCGCTCCATCGTGACCACCAACAGGGGATGCACCGGCGAGATTCCGCCCAGCAGCAGTCCGGAGCGCATCGACGCCGACGAGCAGACCGAGTTCTCACAGAGCGACGACACCGTCACGGTCGACGGGTCGCTGGTCGCATCGACACCCTGTCACGAGGCCTACATCGACAGCGTGGGCTACGACAGCGGGACCCTGTCGCTGACCGTGGGCGTGGAGTCGAACACTGACCCCGACGAACTGTGCGTGGAGTGTCTCGCCGAGATCGAGTACGAGGCGACCGTCGACGTTGCCGAGGACGTCACCGTTCAATCTGTCTCGGTGGACCACATCCAGCGGACCTGACCGCGCTCGACATAGTCGCCGGCGACGAGGGCGGCGCCACCGGAGGGGCTCACAGTCGACCCGGTCTCCGTGGCCCACGTCGTCGCTGTCTCCGGGTCCGAACCGCAGGGGATAACTTGACTCCCGCGTAACCGTACTCGATGAGTCAGCAACTGCCGGACGTGCAGGCGACGAGTCCCGACGTACAGGTCGGTCTGAACCGGGTTGGCGTCACAGGGGTCGAGAAACTCGTCGAGGTGGCCCGCCCAGAGAAACGCCCGATTGTACTGATGGCCGACTTCGAGGTGTACGTCGACCTTCCCTCCTGGCGGAAGGGGGCGGATATGAGCCGGAACATGGAGGTTGTCGACGAGGTGCTGGAGACAGCTGTCAGTGAACCGACCTACCGGGTCGAGGATGTCTGTGGAGATGCCGCCGAACAACTGCTCGAGAAACACGAGTACACGACACAGACCGAGGTGCGGATGGAGGCAGAGTACATCGAGCGCGAGGAGACACCGGTTTCCGAGCGTCCGACCCAGCACGCCACGAATATAATCGCCAGCGCGACCGCAACCGAGGACGGCACCCGCGCCGAGGTGGGCACGGAGGTCACCGGTATGACGGTGTGTCCCTGCTCGCAGGGGATGTCGACGAGTCGCGCCCGGGAGACGCTGCAGGACCTCGATGTCGAACCGGCTGTCGTCGACGCGTTTCTCGAGGAGGTTCCCCAACCCGGCCACTCCCAGCGTGGTCACGCCACGCTCACTATCGAGGCCGACGGCGCACCCGAGGTCGACATCAGGAATCTCATCGAGGTGGCCCGCGACGCGATGAGCGCGCGCATCTACAATCTCGCAAAGCGTCCCGACGAGGACCACATGACAATCGAAGCACACCGCGACGCAAAGTTCGTCGAGGACTGCGTGCGCGCGATGGCCGAGGGTGTCGTCGAACAGTTCCCGCACCTGCCCGACGACGCCATCGTGACGATGAAACAGTCCAACGACGAGTCCATCCACCAGCACAACGCCCACGCCGAACGGGTCGCCGACTTCGCCACCATCCGCTCCGAGGTCGACGAGCGCTGAGGACGGCAGACGGTCGGCGCGCAGTCGCGCTGGTCGGCTCCATCGGCGGACCACCCTCTTTATACGTGCTGAACCGACTATCCGTGCCTGGTGCAGGGCATTTCGCACCCGTCTCCCTGAGAGAGCAGTTAAACCGGCCGTAGTTTGGAAACGGTTTTACGCCACCCTTCACGAGACTCTCCTAATTTTGACAGCTAGTGAGTCGACATTTATTAGTTACTGAGTCACTCAGTATTGCTATGCACGACGATGAGATGGCCTCAGACCCATCGGAGTACTGGGCACGCCGCCGGACTCTCTCGCCGTCGCCAGTACAGCAAGCCGTGGCCGACGGCGACCGTCGCCTCTCCGTGCTGGCCGATGTCTCCGGGTCGGCAGTCCGGGCCCGATCTCTCTCCCTGCTCGAACAACTCGACGAGTTTTCCTGTCTCCGTGTCACGCCACCCGACGACCTCCATCTGACGGCCAAACTGTTCAATGCTGGCCGGAGTCCCACGGGACGGATTGATACGGACCACGTCCACGAACTTATCAGCAGGATTGCCGGCGATACCGCTCCGTTCGAGGTCAACTTTCCCCGACTCAACCTCTTTCCGGATACGGTGTACGCCGAGGCTGACGGCGACGGCGCGCTCACCAGGCTCAACCGGTTGTTCTGCCAAGCGGCAGAGACAACTGACACAGACCGTGACTGTGAGGCGTTTATTCCACACCTCACACTCGGATACTTCACCGACGACGAGGATTACGACGAACTGATCGATTACATGGAGGCGAACCGTGACCCCGAACTCCCGACACTGACCGTCGACGAACTCGCGCTCGTTTCGTTCGACACAACAAACGACCGACATACCGTCGCCGAAACAATCGCCACGTACACGCTCTGACGGTCTTTGGGCGGACTGCTACGGTCTCCCCCTGACACGTGAGGTAACTCGAAGCCCGTATCCGGTTCTCTGATGAGCACCGGGGGAACTGTTACACCTCTTCTAATATCTCGAGGTTCGTGACTGGCGCTGTAATCTTCACAGTCACACTGTCGGCTGTGACTTCGTGGAACGATTCGGCACCCTGGGGTGCCGAAATATGCCATGGGCTTACAGCCGACAGTATCAGTCGTCTGCTACCGGTTGTGTGGCCGTGCCGGCACGCGCAGACGCGTCAGGGCGAGTGTTCGATTCGAGCCGTGCGGTGAACCCATCAGCGTCGAAGCCCACCTCCAGAGACGAGACGACGGCGTGGAACTGCTTGCAGTGGTTGCCGTCCGACGCGATATTCATCGTCGAGTCGACCAGGCCAGCCTCCTCAAGATCCTGCAGTCGTCGATACACGGTCGGCTTCGAGGCATCGGTGGCCTCGACGAGTTCACGGCCGGTGCGGGGCTTCTCGACGATGGCTTCGAACACGCAGTAGGTGTACTCGTCGCCGAGCAGTTCCAGAAGTTCGTCTGCCTCGACTGTGCGCTGGTGGGACTGTTCGGACGCGGACCCTGCGACGCTGTCGGGAGTCGTTGGCGGGTTCGTGGGGAGAGGAGTCGACTGTTCCATATCTACACATACGTCTTACCCCTCCCTGAGCCCACGTGCTAGGTATCTGCACCAGCCGGGGTCTAGCTATACAGACGAGCGCGCTGGGGTTGCCGAGACTCACAGGGAGACTGTGGGAGGTGGTCTGGAGTCGATGTGTGGTCGGAGGGCATACTGAGTGGTCCCAGTAGTTGAGAGTCTCGTATATGTCTGTATGTATGTGCCTGGCGGGGTTCTCGAGATGCGCCGTCAGGACTCGCGCCACCTGTGGCCACACTCGACGCAGGTGAACAGCCGAACCTCGCAGGAACCGCCCGGCTTCGGCATCATCTCGTAGTAGGCCCGGTTGCTGTCGCAGTCCGCTGCCGGACAGGGCTCCTGCATCGTCTCGGTGGCCTCCTGTGTCGCGTCGCCCACGGCAGGTGCCCCGTCGTCTCGCTGTCAATCCTGGGTCGTCATCGCCGTCTCCGCTTGCGAGTCCCGCGAAGCCTCGTTCTCACAGAACGGTCAACTCGGGGGCCAAGCGTGTTCAGGTTCTCCGGTGCCGAGAGATTAATCCCCGCGTTCAACCGCTGAAAGATGAAGCACCCGCTGGACCCGGTCAGCTCCTGTGTTCAGGCCGGCCGTCCGGAGTTCGCTTCGGATGGAGAGAGACTGCTCCCGCCCTGCTGCCGACGGAGTCGGCCAGCAACCCGCCGTCCGAACAGGAGTCCCACGACACCCAGCATCGCGCCGACTGCGAGTGCCGGCGCGGTCACGACCACAACCAGTGTGGGAACGGTCAGCAGATACGCCACGAGTCCGCGGACGGTCCGTCGCTCGGTGTGTTCGGCTGGACTGTACGTCGATGCAACCTGGGTTCGTCCCTTGTACATATCTATACACACGGGTGCCACCCACATAAGTGTAATCTGAAGGATGTTTCTGTAACCGGTGTTACTGAAATTCTCTTCAGTCGTTATCGCCGTGGCCGCCGTACCCCCCGTAGGGTCTGTCTCAGCACCGCGGGCGGTTGTGTCCGAGGAAGCCCCGTCCGGAACCCTGTGAGCGCCTACGTCGCCAGCACGCTCGACGGCCGAAAGCCACCCAACGGGGGAAGAACTCACGCAGGTGACGAACCTGGACGACACGCTATCCGATGTCGGAGCGCCTGCTCAACCGCACCACGCTCAGACTCGCACCCGGCGAGAGCGCGGGGACAGTGCGCGATAGATTGGAGAAGCAACGGCGGCAGGTCACTGAACAGTGCCGGCGTAATCACCGACTGTGACCCGCCGGGCAGCACGGGGAGTTTCACCGAGTCTGCTCTACCCGCCGAGGTGGTCGCTTGCGTCGACGCCGACGGCGAGTATACCGTGCCTGCCGAAAACGTCCAGACTGGGTTGTCACCGACATCTCCCTGAGCGAGAGCGGCACGCTGTAGTTGCGGCTCCGCTGTGTTCGTCGGCCACTGGTATTCCTCGTCCCAGCCCAGAAGTATAAAAACTGAAGTCACATCAGACAACAGTACTGTACATGGTTCGGCGACAGACACTGCTCATCGTATCGGTTATCGTGCTGACTATCGGGGTTGTGGCTTTCACCGGAACGGTCAGCGCGGACGAAGAGGAGCCCAACGACGACTTCGAGACTGCACAGCCTATCTCGGAGGGGAACATCTCGGGCGAGATCGTCGATGGCGAGTCAGACTTCTTCGAGATTCAGGCAAACACCACCGACGCCGTTCAGGTCGATCTCGAAGACGCCCAGCCAAACGACCTGGCACTGCGTGTGTACAACAGCGACCAGGAAGAGATTGTGGGCCAGTCCACTTGCTGCAGTGTGCCCGGGCCGCTGAACAAAAAGTTGTCGGAGACTGGCACGTACTACATCGAAGTCGAGGGTACCAGC